>VFLF01000457.1 GCA_009885185.1 Nitrosomonadales bacterium
CGAGTGAGAATCCCCCTGGCCGCTGCTGCGACAGCTTAATCCACCTTCGCGCCGGAAACCTTAATCACCTTCGCCCACTTGGCGATCTCTTCGCGCACAAACGCACCGAATTGTTCAGCCGTCGAGGGCAGCGTGTCCAGACCCTGCACGCGCAGTTGCTCCTTGACATCGCTCGCGCCGAGCACGGCGACGATTTCGCGATTTAACCGCGTGACGATGTCCGCCGGTGTTTTTGCCGGGGCAAACACGCCCTGCCAGATGCTCGCATCAAAGCCCGGCAGGCCGGACTCCGCAATCGTGGGCAGCCCCGGCGCCGCGCTGGATCGCGCAGCCGTCGATATGGCCAGCGCACGCACGCGCCCCGCCTGCATGTGCGCGAGCGCAGTCGAGGTGGAGTTAAATTGCACCTGAATCTGCCCGGCAATCAGGTCGGTGGTCGCCTGCGCCACGCCCTTGTACGCCACGTGCGTGAGCTGCACCCCGGCCATCGAGCGAAACAACTCGGTGATCACGTGCGCGGAACTGCCGCTGCCGCCGGTGCCGTAGTTGAGCTTGTTGGGATAAGCTTTCGCCAGCGCGATGAATTCCTTCACCGTTTTGGCGGGTAGTGAGGGGTGAATCACCAGCACCATCGGCGCGGATGTCGCCAACGAGATCGGCGCGAAGTCGCGCTGAATGTCGTAGCCCAGTTTGGCAAACAGGCTCATGTTAATCACATGCGTGTTGGTGCCGAGCATGATGCTGTAGCCATCCGGCGCCGCGCGCGCGGCCAGCTCCGCGCCGATATTGCCGCCCGCGCCGCCGCGATTGTCGATCACAATCTGCTGGCCGATTTGCGTAATCAGTTTCTGCGCGATGATGCGCGACACAATGTCCCCGTTGCCGCCCGCCGCATACGGCACGATGAAGCGCAGCGGGCGGTTGGGGTAGGCGCCGCCTTGCGCGAGGGCGTGGGTGCTCGCCGCACACGCCAGTAGCGCCGCCGCACCGGAACCAAAATAGTTGTTTAAAAACATATACTTATGTTTATTTGGGCAATGTATCAACGAACGACGCGCGCGCGAACAACTTGTCCGCGTAACGTTTCAGTGCCGGATATTTGCTGCGCCAGTCGTAACCCGCATACGCGCGGTCGAGGTAGCCGAGCGCGCAACCGGCGGAGATGTCGCCGAGCGTGAACGTATCGCCAAAACAAAAATCGCGCGCGCCGATATCGCTTTGCAAAACGGCAAGGCCGCGCTCTATTTTCTTGAACTGCTTCTGATACCAGTCGGTGTTTTGATCGCAGCCATCGGCATAGCGTGAGTCGTGCGTCAACGCGACGATGCAATCGGTGATGCCGTCGCCCAGTGCTTCGAGACGTTTGACTTCGATACGATCGTCGAACTTTTCCGGCACCAGCCTCGGCCCCGTGCCGAGATGATCGAAGTACTCGACGATCACCACCGAGTCATACAGCGCGCGCCCGTCGTCGCGCACCAGCACCGGCACTTTGCCCAGCGGATTGTGTAGCGGCACTTGCGATCCGGGCGCGGAGGGACGACCAGCAACGAACTCGCACGCCACGCTCTTTTCGATCATCGCGATGCGCGCCTTGCGCGCGTAGGGACTGCCGGGGGAACCGAGTAATTTCATGGGCATTCCTTTCTGATAAGAGGCGCAATAGTATAAGATTCCACGCATGAAATCCTGCCTACCTCGCGCTGCCCGGCTTGGCGCACCCGTGATATTCGCGTTGCTGGCCGCCGTTCCAACATACACGCCGGCGCAAACTTACCCGGTAAAAACGGTGCGCATTATCCTGCCGTATCTGGGCAGCACCGAATTCGCCGGACGCTGGATCGCGGCGAAACTCTCTCCCGCGCTAGGGCAGCAGGTGGTGGTCGATCCGCGTCCGGGCGCGGGCGGCAAAATTGGCCACGAGCTGGCGGCGAAAGCGGCGCCGGATGGCTACACCCTGATGCTTGCCGCGCCGCCGCTGGTGATTAATCCGCATTTGTATCCGCAAGGCAAACAGGGCGGGCACGATGCACTGCGCGAATTTGCGCCGATCGCCATGCTCGGCACCATTCCTTCCGTGCTGGCGGTGCATCCGTCGGTGCCGGTGAAAAGCGTGCGCGAGCTGGTGCAGCTTGCGCGCAATCATCCGGGCAAACTGACGTATGGTTCCGGCGCGCCGGGCTCGCCCAGCCACCTTGCGGGCGAGCTGCTGAAATCGCTCTCTAAAACCAACATCCTGCTGGTGCCGTACAAAGGCGCGAGCTTCGCGCTGATCGGCGCCATGAGCGGCGAAGTGGACGTGGTGATTCCCGCCGCATCCGCCGTCGAGCCTTACGTCAAGGATAAACGCATGCGCGCGCTGGCGGTGCTGAACACCAAGCCCGTCAATTCGCTGCCCGGCGTGCCGACTGCCGCTGAAGCCGGCATGCCGCAATTGCTGATCGTCAACTGGTTTGTGCTGACATCGCCTGCCGGCACGCCGCGCGCGGTGATCGACCGGCTCAACGCCGAAGTGGGCAAGATCATGCAAACGGCGGAAACGCAAAAACATTTTGTCGCGCTGGGCGGCGAGGTGGCGGTCAACACGCCCGAGCAGGCAGGCGCCTTCGTGCGCGACGAGTATGAGCGCTGGGGCAAGGTGATCCGCGAGGCCAACATCAAGGCGGAATAATGAAAATCGTAGTAATCGACGACTGGGCGCGCGGCTTTCGTACGCTGCCGTGTTATGCGCGGCTCGCGGGCCACGACGTGACAGTGCATCACGATACCGAAAAAGACCCCGTCAAACTGGCGGCGCGCATCAACGGCGCGCAGGCGCTGATCCTGACGCAGGAGCGATCACTGTTTCCGCGCGCGGTCATCGAACGCCTGACCACGGTGAAAATCGTCGCGCAGACCGGCAGTCACCGGCATCACATCGATTTTGATGCGTGTACTGAAAAAGGCATCATCGTCGCGGCGCCGAACAGAGTCGGCGTGGGCGTCACCACCGCCGAGCTGACCTGGGCGCTGATCCTCGCCAGCCTGCGCCACATTCCGCACGAGGTCGAACAACTGAAACAAGGCGCATGGCAAACCACCCTGGGCACGGGGCTGCGCGGCCTCACGCTGGGCATCTATGGCCTGGGCGGCATCGGCAGTCTGGTCGCGCAGGTCGGCAAGGCCTTCGGCATGAAGGTGACGTGCTGGGGACGCGAGGCCTCGCGCGCCAGGGTGCTGGCGGCGGGTTACGACATGCCCGCCACGCGCGAAGCGTTTTTCAGTACGGCCGACGTGTTGAGCCTGCACATTTTTGCCAATGAAGAAACACGCGGCATCATCACCGCCGCCGATCTGGCCTTGATGAAACCCACGTCGCTGCTGGTCAACACCAGCCGCGCGCGATTGATCGAGGACGGCGCGCTGGTGGCGGCGCTCAAACAGGGCCGCCCCGGACGCGCGGCGGTGGATGTGTTTGAATCCGAGCCGGTGCTCAACGGCGATCATCCGCTGCTGCAAATGCCCAACGTGATCTGCACGCCGCACCTGGGCTATGCCGTGACCAACACGTTCGAGCATTTGTATGGCGCGGCCATCGACAGCATTCTCGGGTTTGCGTCAGGCAAGCCGGTGAATGTGCTGAATCCCGACGTGCTCGCCACACGGCAACAACGAGACCAGTGATGAACATTCTCTTGGTGAAATACGCCGCCGCGTGCGTGCTGACAGCATGCGCAACACTCGCTAATGCGCAGCAGCCGTATCCGGCCAAGGCCGTGCGCTTTATCGTGCCGTATGCCGCCGGCGGCAGCGTTGATCCGCTGGTGCGGCTGTTTACCGTCAAGCTGACCGAGAGTTTGGGCCAGCCGATGATTGTGGATCTGCGCCCCGGCGGCAACACCATCATCGGCACCGAAGCGGTGGCGAAATCCGCGCCCGACGGACACACGGTTTTGGTGATGACCGTACCCAATCACGCGATCAACGCGCTGCTGATTCCCAATCTGCCGTACGACTCGGTAAAAGATTTCGCGCCGGTGGCGACGGTATCCACCAGCGATTACGTGCTGGTGGTCCATCCGTCGGTGCCGGCGGATAATTTGAAAGCGTTTATTGCGTTCGCCCGAGCGCGGCCCGGACAGTTGAACTACGGCTCGGTGGGCAGTCTGGGCATCAGCCAGTTGGGCACGGAAATGTTCAGCGCCATGGCCGGCGTCAAAATGCAGCGCGTGCCGTACAAAGGCTCGGCGCCGGCGCTGATTGATCTGGTGGGCGGGCACTTGCAGGCGGGGTTCAACACGCCGGTGTCCGCCATTCAACACATCCGCAGCCGCAGGCTCAAGGCGATTGCCATTTCAGGAGAGCGGCGCATGCCCGCGCTGGCGGAAGTGCCCACCTTCATTGAAGCGGGCTTGCCGGGTTTTGAAATGCGCGTGACCTACGCGGTGCTGGCGCCGGCGGGCACGCCGCGCGCCATCATCGACAAACTGTCCGGTGAGTTCGGCAAGATCGTCGCAATGCCCGACATTCGCGACAAGCTGGCGGTGCAGGGCATGATTCCGCTCTACTCCACGCCGGATCAGCTTGCCGCGATACTCAGGGCAGACATCGCCAAGTACGACAAAGTGATTAAATCGGGCGGCTTCCAATTAAATCAATAAAAACATATACTTACGATATATTTACGATCTGTCCGGTACCAGCGGCGCCGCCAGCTCGCGGCAATCCTTGAGGTCGGCGGCATGCATCACGGCGTCTTCCAGCCGCGTGATCTGCGCGGCGCTTAGCGTCGCCGCCGAAGCGGTGCGAAATTTTGCGCGCAGTTCATTTTCGGACAGCGGGTTCTCGCAATCGCCGCGCGCAATCAACACGCGGTCGGTGAGCACGCGGCCATCATGGAGTTCGACATCGATGAACGGCTCGTCACCATTGGCGACGCCGGGCTCCAGCTTCAGATGCACGCGCCGCGCAAGCGCGCACACCTCGGGGCGTTGCAGCGCCTCCGGCGTGTACTGATCGAGCATCGCCCCGCCGCTCACCAGCGATGTGGCGATGCTGTAGGGCAAGCTGAATTGCGCGTCGAGCAGCGTATGCACCTCCTGCTTGGCGAGTTGTTTCAGGTGCGTGGGGCTGCCGCGCACCATGATTTGCTTCACGTCCGCGGCGCGCACCTTGTATTTGTCGCGCAGCGCGAGCATGACATCGACGCTGCTGTGTATGCCGCGGCACGCGGCGTACGGTTTGAAGCCGGTCAAGCGGATACGAAAATCGCTGCCCAGATCACGCGTGGCTTCTGCCGGTGTCGCCACGCCCGGCACATAGGTCGGGTAATAGCCGCCCCACGGGGCTTCGAAAATACTCGCCGGGCCGGTCACATCATTGGCGGCAAGATAAGCCGCGATGATGCCGGTGTGCGCGGCAAAGCCCGGATGCACGCGCTTGCTCATCGCGCCCTCGGGGATATACGCCCAGGTGCCGCCCGCGTTGCTGCCGGCGTAGCCCAAGGCCCATTGCAATCGCTCGGCGTTTAATCCCAGCAAGCGGCCCGCCGCCGCTGCCGCGCCAAAGCCGCCGCAGGTGCTGGTGGAATGCCAGCCGCGATCCTTGAACGCCTGATAACCGCCGCCGCCGTCCATCGCGCGGCGCGCGATGTCGTAGCCGATCACAATCGCGGTGAGCAATTCACGCCCGCTCGCACCCACGCGCGCGGCGATACCAAGCGCGGCAGGTATCACCACCGAGCCCGAATGCGCGCAGCCGCCGAAGTCGTCGATCTCGCGCGCGTGTACCGCCGCGCCGTTGGCAAGCGCGGCCAGCGGCAGCGGCGCTTTGTCGTGTGTGCCCCAGTAGAGCGCATCGCCGCCGCTGCCGTTGGCTTGCGTCATCGCGCGGCGTATTTGCGCAACCTCATCCGTGCCCGCGCCGGCCATCGCGCAGCCGAGTGTGTCGAGCAGCACCAGATGTGCGAGCTTGCGCACGTCGTCGGGCAGATCGTCGTAGCGCAGGGTGGTGGCGTAGTGCGCGAACTGTCCGCTGATAAGTTTTGCGTGGTTTGGGTCCATGGCGATACGTCCTACCCGACGCGTAGCGCGGCGATCAATTCCTTCAAATCCGGCAACGTCTCAAAGCGCCGGCACAACTCAAGCACCTTATCCGTCTTCGCCTGCCCCAGCACGCCCGTCGCCAGCAAACGAAATTTGCCTTCGATATCCTCGTCGGTGGGCGTGAGATAACGCCCGCGCTCGCTGCGATCCACCTCCAGCGAAACGGATTTTCCATCGCGCAGCTTGAGCGTGATGCGCGCGAGGCTGCGGGCGGGGTATTGCCGTTCGTAATCTTCGTTCTCGGTGATTTTTACCTTGCCGGCAACGGCGCGTATCAATGGGTCACGCAACAATTCCGCGCGAAAACCGGGGCCGAGCAGCAGCGCCGGGTCGCGTTTGCATACTGCCAGCGCGAGGCAATACGGCAGGCTGCCGCGCGCGGCGACATCGTTATCGGGATGCACGGTGTTGAACACGGCGGTGCGCTTCATCACATCAGCGTGAATTTCGACGATATCGCCGGCCTGGATGTTGTGCTCGGTGACGAGATCAAACGTCGAGTCGAGCGACGCAAACAACGGCCCCACCGTGGCGTAATGCTTGGTGACGATGCCGATGATGATTTCCCAAAGCGTGAATTTGGCGTCATCGGTAATCCCGTCGGTCAGGTTCTCCGGCAGCGTCTTGTCGGCGATCACCGGCAAAAAGCCGCCGATCACATCGCGCATGCCCTTCACGCCGCGCGCCGCCATCTCCGCCGCCACCAGCCCCGCCGCACACGATTGTCCGCCGAGCAGCCACTTGATAGTTTCGCCTTCTTCATTGGCGCGGATCATCGCCGTGGGCAGGAGGTTGACCGCGATGCCCAGCGTGTTGTCCATCGCAACGGCATCCAGCTTCATCAAATGCGCCGCCGCCACCGCCGAGCCGATGCCGCCCCACAGCCCCGGCGTCCACCAGCCGCGATAAAACGCACTGGGAAACACCGCGCGGCCGAAGCGGATTTCGATTTCATAACCCGCCACCACCGCGGCCAGCACATCGGCGCCGCTGCGATGTAATTTCTCCGCGTAGGCGAGTGCGGGCGGCACCACCTCATTGCCCGGATGACAAGTGCCGCGCGGCGCGGCGTCGGTCAGCTCCAGCCCGTGCATGTAGGTGGCGTGCGCCATGCACACGTGCGACACCGTGGTTTGTTGTCCGCCCGGCAGCAGCGTCGCTTCTGCCGCCCCACCCTGTGCCAGCACGTAGTTGCGTATCTCGCTGGCAATCCCCGCATCGTAACCGGCGACCAGACAGCCTATGGTATCGAGCACGCGCTGCTTTGCGCGCATCACGACTTCGGCAGGCAAATCTTCAAAACGCAAACCGGCCGCGGCGCGACCGATCAGTGGCAATACATCCTTGAATGCGGCGTGGCTCAACGGCGTTCCTTTCGTTTAAGTTCAGATGGTTGCCGGCGTAGGCGCGGGCAACTGAAATCCATTTTCGCCCGCGACGCGGCGAAGCACATCGGGGTAGTCGCTGATAATGCCATCAACGCCGAGCGCGATCATCTTTTGCATGTCGGCTTCGGTGTTTACAGTCCACACCACGACATGCAATCCCAGCGCGTGCGCTTCGTTAACGCTTGCGGCATCGATGTCGTTCGAGCATGGCGACCAGATCGCGCCCTTGGTGGTTCCAGCAGCGGCCTTGACCATGCGGGCCACCGAGCCACCGAATTGGCTCACATGCAAACCCGCATTCCACGGCGACGATTTTTCATGCGCGAGAATGTTGTCCATGAACGGTTGTTGCGCGCTGAGATAGGCCGTCTTGATTTCGGGCGCCTCGCTTTGCACCACCGCCAGCGTGCGCCAATCAAACGATTGCACCACGGTGCGGTTATGTAAGCCATTGTTTTTAATAACTTTTATTAGAGCATTTGCAAAGGCAACCGGCGTTACCGTGCGCTCGGGATACAGCGGCGAAATCTTGGTTTCGATATTGAACCGCACGCTGTCATTGCCGGCGCGGCGCGCGAGCTCGAACACATCGTCGAGCCTCGGCATGCGCGTGCCGTCTATCGCTTGTTGAAGCGGGAAACGTGTCGCGTATTCCGACGCAGGGTCGATGCGGCCCACGTCGAAGCGCTGCAATTCGGCGTATGTGAATTGCGAAATCGGCAAATCGGCGCGCGTGATCCACCGTCCATCGGCGTCGCGCGTGATGTCAGGATTCAACGTCGCATCGTGGCTCACCACCACCACACCATCGCGCGTGATCGCGCAGTCAAGCTCCAGCGTGGTGACGCCGATCGACAACGCGCGCGCGAAGGCGGGCAACGTGTTCTCCGGCAGCAGGCCGCGCGCCCCGCGGTGGCCTTGAATATCGAGCGTTCTTTGCATCGCCGTATTCTGCCATGCGATTGCCATCACGCTACAATGACGCGAGATTCATTTAGCAGGGAATTTGGGCGAACCCCACGCTGTCGTTCCCGCGCAGGCGGGAACCCATAACACAGTGCCACTTGAAACATGGCATGGGTTCCCGCCTGCGCGGGAACGACGGTGAAGTGAAGTTGTACTGATCTATGCACGCCGGTAACCCAGGAGCACCATCAATGACAACCCCCCTCGAACGCCAACCCCTCGGCATCGCCGTCATCGGCGCGGGCCGCATCGGCACCATGCGCGCGCGGCTCGCGGCGCAACACCCAGCCGTGAACTTCATCGCCGTCGCCGACCTAAAACGCGACGCCGCGCAAGCACTAGCCGACAAAGCCGGCGCGCAGTTCGTCGCCAGCAGCAACCGCGAGGCCATCGAACATCCGTCGGTCAACACCGTGATCGTTTCCACCAGCGAACACGAACACACCGAAGCGGTGCTGATGGCGCTCGCACTCGGCAAAAAAGTGCTGGTCGAAAAACCCATCGCGCTGAAACTTGAAGACGCCGACAAAATTTTGCGTGCGCTCGAAAAATCCACAGGTAGCCTGCACGTGGGCTACAGCCGCCGCTTCAAGCGTCGTTACCTGCTCGCCAAAGAGCAGATCGTGCAGGGGCGGCTGGGCACCATCACCGGCATCTCCGCGCGCCTCTACAACTCGCGGGCGCAGGTGTTCGCCATGTTAAAACGCGATCCTGGCGCAACGCCTGTCGTCGATTCACTCACCTACTACATCGATTTCGTCAACTGGTGGCTGCCCAATAACCCGGTGGTCGAAGTGTGGGCGCGCGGGCAAGGCGGCGTGATCCGCGACGCGGGCTACGACTGCGACGACGTGACCTTCGCCGTGCTGACACTCGCCGACGGCGCGCTGGTGAACTGCAACGTGAGCTTCGCGCTGCCGGAAAAATATCCGTCGCTCGGCTACAGCGGCCGCATCGAAATCATCGGCAAGGACGGCGTGCTGCTGATCGACGACGATCACATGGAGCAGTTGCTCTACACCGAAAAAGGCATCCCGCACATCTATCTGCCGGAGGTGAGTGTGAACATGGCGTTTCTCGGCAGCTCGGCGCCCGGCGACTGGGCGGCAGGTGATTTCTGGGGGCCGCTGGCGAGCGAGACACGACAGTGGCTCGATTACGCCGCCACTGGC
>VFLF01000128.1 GCA_009885185.1 Nitrosomonadales bacterium
ATCGAAAACGAATACTGGCGGCTGGTGTCGCTGACCGCGCACTCCGAAACCGGCGAGGCACCTTATGCAAAACTGGTCGTGTCGGAAGCCGGTAAGGAGCGCAAATGCGAATCACAAGGCAGCGGCCCGGTCGACGCCGCGTTCAAGGCGCTGGAGTCTCTGGCCAACAGCGGGGCAACGCTGTTGTTGTATTCGGTGAACAACATTACCAGCGGCACCGATTCGCAGGGCGAAGTCACCGTGCGTTTATCGAAGGAAGGCCGCATCGTCAACGGCCAGGGGGCGGATACCGACATCGTGGTGGCATCGGCGAAGGCCTATATCAACGCCTTGAACAAGCTGCATTCCAAGCTGGAGCGCGTAAATCCGCAGGGATTGTAAGTATTTGTTTTTAAACGTTATTTTTATTTTCTGCTTTGGCGAACATACCAGATCGCGCTGACGAAAAGCACCAGCGTCAGCGCGATTTCGATGCCTGCGAGTTGCGCCGATAAGCCTTTGTCGGAGTATGCGCGCACCACGCCTTCGACAAAATACAGGATGATAAAGAGCGTCATCCAGCGATAGGTGTAGACCTTGCCGCGTAAAATGCCGAACAGCGGCACCAGCAGCGGCAGCACTTTCAGCACCAGCCACGAGCCGCCCGGACGTTGCGGCGCCAGCCACAGCTCCCACGCCAGGCACAGCGCAATTAACGAGATGAGGCTGGCGCTGGTGATGACGTTGAGCGCGCGCGGACTCACGGGCGCGCCAGCTTCACGGCGGTCTTCGCCAGCCGTTTACCCAAGGCAATACACAACGTGCGCTCGTGTTCGGTAATGGCTTGATCGCTGGAAACCCCGGCGGTGTGGCTGGCGCCGTAGGGCGTGCCGCCGCTGGTGGTGTTGAGCAAATCCGGCTCGCTATACGGGATACCCACGATCAGCATGCCGTGATGCAGCAACGGCAGCATCATGGACGTCAACGTGGTTTCCTGTCCGCCGTGCATCGACGCGCTGGAGGTAAACACCGCCGCGGGCTTGCCCGCCAACGCGCCTTTCATCCACAGGCTGCCGGTGCCGTCCCAGAAATACTTCATCGCTGCCGGCATGTTGCCGAAACGCGTGGGCGAACCGACGGCGACGGCCATGCATTCCTCAAGATCTTTGAGTTCCGCGAACGGTGCGCCGCTGTCGGGGATGGAAGGCTCGGTGGCTTCGGCCGTGCTCGACACGCGTGGCACGGTGCGCACGCGCGCCGTTACGCCGTCGACTTGCTCAATGCCGCGCGCGACGAATTGCGCCATCTGTCTGACCGCGCCGTGATGGCTGTAATACAAAACCAGGATTTCACGCATGGGCATTCATGGAGGTAGTCACTTGTGTACTCACCTGTGTATTATAGCCAGACTGATACGCGTGAACGGACGATGACGGTGCGTAAACTGCTTTCACGAGTGGACGAGCTGGTGCGCGCGGTGGCGCGGCGCTTTCAGGAAGATCACGGCCTGCAGACGGCGTCGAGCCTGACCTTCACCACACTGCTGTCGCTGGTGCCCATGATCACGGTGGCGCTGACGCTGTTCACGGCGTTTCCGGTGTTTCAGGGTATGTCCGCCGCCATCGAAAGTTTTATTTTCGACAACATGGTACCGGAATCCGCAGAGGCCATCGAAAATTACACCGAGCAGTTTGTCGATAATGCCGCCAAGCTGACGGCGGTGGGCGTGGCGTTTCTGGCGGTGACGTCGATCATGCTGCTAATCACCATTGACGATGCGTTCAACCACATCTGGCGCGTGCGCCGCCCGCGACCGATGTTGCAGCGCGTACTGATCTACTGGGCGCTGATTACCGTGGGGCCACTTTTGATGGGTGGTAGCCTGTCGCTAAGTTCGTGGCTGATGAGCGCCTCGGCGGGCTGGACCAAGGGCATACCCTACGCCAACATCACGCTGATCAAATTCTCAGCCGTTGCGCTGACGTCCATGGCGCTGGCAATGCTGTATTTCGCCATGCCCAACCGCCCGGTGCGTATCAAGGATGCGCTGATCGGCGGTGTACTGGCCGGCGTGGTGTTTGAACTGACCAAGCAGGGATTCGGGTTTTACATCACGAATTTTCCGACCTACAAACTGGTGTACGGGGCGTTTGCCGCGGTGCCGGTGTTTCTGATGTGGCTCTATATGTCATGGGTAGTGGTATTGCTGGGTGCGGTGGTGGTGGCGGCGCTGCCGGAGTGGCGCCAGCAGACCATACAGGGCCGTCTCGCGCCCGGCAGCAATTTTGTGTATGCGCTGCAAGTGTTGAAAATGTTCTGGCAGGCGCAGCAACGCGGCGAGGTGGTGACGGTGCCGCAGCTTCATGCCAACCTTCATATCCGCTACGAGCGCATTGAGGCGATTCTCGACACCATGCAGAGCGTGTCGTGGATCAACCGCGCCATGCCTTCGGGCTGGGTGCTGCATCGCAATCCCGCCACCATCGCCGTGGCAGAAGTTTACAAGTTGTTTGTGTTTGATCCCGCGCTGCCGGTGCCAGGCCAGGAAGAACAACCCGAACTCATCACACTGGCGCGTGCGTTTGGCAGTCGCATCGGCGACGGCGCAGAAACGTCGGTAGCGAATCTATTTGAAGCGAAAACCGCGGAAACGGCGAACGAGAAACGCGTAGCGGCTTAGGATTAGCGTCAGTTCCGGGTCTTGAGTACGCCCGAAGCCGGCGGTGAAAACTCCCACTGTTTCCATGCCGAGAGCACCATATTCGGATACTCCGGACGGCCGAGGCTGCCGTTGTAACGGCCCAAGGCGCGGTAGAGATCGCCTTTTTCGATATCGATGTAGTGGCGCAGAATCACGCAGCCGAAGCGCAGATTCGTGCGCAGATGAAACAGGTTGTCATCGTTGCCGCCGATGACCTTGACCCAGAACGGCATCACCTGCATCAGCCCGCGCGCGCCGGCGGTAGAGACGGCGTACTTGCGAAACGCGCTTTCCACCTGGATCAGCCCCAGCACCAGTTGCGGATCAAGTCCGGCGCGCTTAGCTTCGTAATGCACGGTGACCAGAAATTCTTCGCGCAGCGTTTTGTCGGGCATGCGCCGCTCGAGCTTATGCGACATGGCGTCGAGCCAGCTGCGCGCATCGGAGGGTGTTGCAAAGGCGAGGAAGGGAACGGAATGATCGGAAATCGCCTTGTTCAGTGCCGCGCGCACGCTGTCGGACATCGGTTCGTAAAGCTGATTACCACCGATAGCTTGTCCGGTGGCAAGCAGGAAAGCGGCGATGGCCAATTTTCGGTTTAGTCCGTGCATGTATTTGATTTTACATGACTTATTATATCGTTCAAGCCTATCTGGGTGGCTGCGCTATCCGTGCGGCGCTGATATTCCACTTGCCCGGTCTTAAGGCCGCGCTCGCCCACCACGATGCGCTGCGGGATCCCAATGAGCTCGATATCGGCCAGCATGGAACCGAGACGGTCTTCGCGGTCGTCGAGCAGCACGTCGAGTCCGGCGGCCTGCAAATCCGCGTAGAGTTTTTCGACGGTCTCTTTGACCTGCGCGCTTTTTTTCATGCCTATAGGCACCAGGGCGATGTCGAAGGGCGCGATGCTAGCGGGGAAAATCACGCCGCGTTCGTCATGATTCTGTTCGATGGCGGCGGCGACCACGCGCGTGACGCCGATGCCGTAGCAGCCCATTTCCATGATCTGCGACTTGCCGCCCTCGTCGAGGAACGCAAGGTTTAATGCTTTGGAATACTTGGTGCGCAACTGGAAAATATGGCCGACTTCGATGCCGCGGCACAGTTCCAGTTTGCC
>VFLF01000094.1 GCA_009885185.1 Nitrosomonadales bacterium
GGCTCGGGCTATGGCTCGCTGCAACTGCTGCTCGCGACGCGGCCAACCCATCCGTGTCCGTCCGCCCAGGCGAAATCAACGCCACGATAATTCCGGTCTGCCGCAATTCAAGCTGCAAAGACCGTATGGCCCTGTTCAGAGCCGTCTTGCTGATCGCTTGAAACTGAAATGCATTGAAGGGAGACGGACTTGAAAGGCATGAAAGTCGGGTCGTGAGTGTCACAATCTTCTTTTGGTCACTCTTTGCAACGGATTCAAAGAATGCTTCGCAGACCTTGAGCGGCCCGAATACGTTCACTGCCATATAGCGTTCGAAAGTGGAATAGTTGTAAGTGCCCAATCGATGATCGTCAGGTTTACCGCCGTGAAATGCCGCATTGTTGATTAGAACGTCAATCGGAACGTTTGCATACTTGTTCGCCAAAAGGTCAAGCTCCGTCTCATTCAGAACGTCCAACTCTTCCAGGACCACTGATTTTGACCGTGCGGCCAGCTTCTGCAGTTCCCCCGTTGGCCGGTCAAAAGCCGCCACCTTTGGCCACCCCAAAAGCCGCCACCTGAGAAGCGTGTAATGTTGCCCTAAAAGGCATCGTTATGAACGCTTACCGGAGATTCCGGCAGGACGTTAACTTCTCCTTCCGATTGACGAAGGAGGTACAGGGTGAACGTCTTGAAACCACATTTGCAAACAACGGTATCCACGCTGCTGGCTGCAGGCAAGAGCCACCGCGAGATTTCACGAGTCACGCACGTCGATCGCAAAGCAATTAGCAGGCTTGCACAGCGTATTTCGCAGGATCAGTCAAAAGCCGCCGGGGTGACCACCGGCTCGAGCGGTCAAAAGCCCCCACCCCGACCACCGGCTCCGAGTCGACAAATGAGCTCGGCATGCGAGCCACACCGCCTGTTCATACAAGCGCAGCTTCGGCTACATCGCAACTTCACTGCCATCTACCAGGATCTGGTGGATCAGTTCGGCTTTAGCGCCAGCTACAACAGCGTCAAGCGCTTCGCCGCCACGCTGGTCGAGCAAGATCCACAGCAGTTCGATCGTCTCGAATTTGCCCCAGGCGAGGAAGTACAGGTGGACTATGGCGAGGGCGCCTTGACGCTGGTTCCCGGCAGCGCGCGCTATCGCAAGCCTCGCTTGTTTGTGATGACCTTGCGGTTTTCACGGCGCAGCTTCCGGCGCGTGGTATGGAAATCCAGCAAAGAGGTGTGGGCCCAACTGCACGAGCAGGCCTGGCGCTATTTTGGAGGCTGTCCTCAGTATTGCGTTCTGGACAACCTTAAAGAAGGCGTGATCAAGCCTGACTTGTATGAGCCGCAACTCAATTCCCTTTACGCCGCCGTGCTCGCCCACTATGGCGTCGTGGCGGATCCGGCACGCGTGCGCGATCCGAATCGCAAGGGTACCGTGGAGCAGGCAATTCAGCATACCCAGAGCACCGCGCTCAAAGGCAAACGCTACGCCTCAATTGAACAACAGAACGAGTTTCTCGAGCACTGGGAGAAGACGTGGGCGGCACAGCGCATTCACGGCAGCGCCAAACGCCAGGTCGAAGCCATGTTCCAGGAAGAACGACCGCACCTCAGAGCATTGCCATTGCAAGGTTTCCAGTATTTTACCGAGGCTACCCACACCGTGTGGGACGACAGCTGCGTGCGCGTTGACCACAGCAGTTACGCCGCCCGTCCTGCCCTCATCGGCACCCGTGTTCTGGTGCGCCTGTTCGAGCACCATCTCGAGATCCGCGACCTGCGCACGCAGGGCCTGCTGCGCACCCACACTCGTGCCGCCACGCGCGGCAGCGTCGTTTTGCCGGACAACGAGCGCCTCTTCAATCCCTCGCGCGAAACCAGGCGCATTCTAGCCAAAGCCAAGGCGATCGGGCCGGCCACTGATCAGTTGTGCCAGAGCCTGTTCGACAGCGAGGGGCGCGTCGGTCAGCGCAAGCTGTGGGGCATTGTCGGCCTGGTCAAACGCTATCCGCGTCGGCTCATCGAGCAGGCCTGCGCGATGGCCCTGCATGAGGGCGTGCGCAGCTACAAACAGATTATGGCCCTGACCGAACGTCTGCTGGCCCAAGCCCTGATCGATCTCGATACGCCCGTCCAAGGCGAACTCGAACTGACACAAAACGACCCCTTGATCCGGGCCGGCGAAGACTATGCCGACTTGTTCAACCTCGGCGCTCAACACAGCGCCGCCCTGCCACCCCTGAAGGAGTCTGCAACATGACCATGAAAGAAATTGAACGCGTATTGCGTGAGCTACGACTGTCCGGCATCAAAGCCACCCTGGAAACCCGTATCCTGCAAGCCCAAACGAACCAGGAGCCCTTCCTGGAGACTTTCTCGACGATCCTGCAGGATGAGCTTGATCGGCGCCACTCGCGTCTGCTGGAGCGGCGTTACCAGCAGTCCGGCCTGGATGAACGCCTGACCTTGGGCGACTTCGATTGGCGCTTCAATCCCAAACTGCCGCGCCAGGCTTGCTTCGAACTGCACACCCTGAAATTCATCGCTGATGGTCAAAACGGCCTGATCATCGGTAAGCCCGGCACTGGCAAGAGCCATATCGCCAAGGCGGTGGCCTACAACGCGACCCTGCAAGGCCATGACGTACGCTATCTGGAGGCCGACAGCGTGTTTGCCCATTATGCACTGAGCAGTGCAGCCGATCAGCAACGCCTCCTGCAGCCGTGGATCGAAGCCGATCTATTGGTGCTCGATGACCTGTTTCTTGCCAGGCGCATCAACGAGAACGCCGCTGAACTGCTCCAAACCATCGTCCATCAGCGCTACAAGTTACGACGCAGCATCGTGCTTACCTCCAACCGCGTCGTCCAGGACTGGGGCAAATATCTCGGCGACAACACCACCGCGACCACCATTCTCGATCGACTGATGCATCGATCCCATCTGCTTGAATTCGAAGGCAAAAGCTATCGTCTTAAAGAAGCCGCCTCGCGCCTTGTGCAAAGTCCTGCGGTGAGCGCATGAGCTCTCCCAGTCAACGGCCTGGCGGTTGGTCCATGTCGTGTGGCCGGTCGGCGGCCGCACCCCGCCCGTGCGGGCGGGGCAAGCGACAACATGGCCCAGGATATACCGCGGAGTCGGCAAGGCTCGAAAAGCGTCTGCAGGAAAAACATCGGGATGCTGCTGACATCAGCTAACGACGCGTAAAAAAACCTCCTGCAGTATCAATGAGGAAATCAACCAAGAAACACGGGACAAAAAACCGCCCCGTGATGATCGACTAGATTACAATTCGCACCGTCCTGGGTGGCGGCTTTTGGGGTGGCCAAAGGTGGGGGCTTTTGAAGTGACCAACGGGGCAAATTGGAATTCTTTGATTTGATCGGATTGCTTGACTCTCCAGATTCACCAGAGAAAGAGCGAGCGCTGTCCGCATACCAGGCCGCGGCGGCGCAACGCACCCTGCGCCCGTTAGAGCGGCATCGACTTGAGGCGTTCTACGAAGACGGGCCCAAGCAGATGGAGCAAGGGGTAAAATTTCGTGAAATTATGGCGGTACTTCAGGCGGAATCGAGTGAACCGATTCGGCCCATGGAGGTCATATCGCGAATGTTATCTCAAGGAAATCCTAACGCAGGTCCTGGCGCAGGCAAAGTCGGGCGCAATGAACCTTGCCCGTGTGGCTCGGGCAAGAAATTCAAACGGTGTCATGGCAGTGCGGCGCGCGAGGTGTTCGTCAGGCGGCGATGAGCGCGATGCGTAACTAAAACGGTGGGTCGCTGGGTTCTGACGCGGGATCGAGAGCGCGCGGGTCGAAGGAGTTTGCGTGCTAATAGCGGTGTAGTTGTGCGAAGTAACGACTCGAGTGCCTCCGTTAGTTCATAGAGGAACTCGATGAGCTTGGCGGCGGCCTCATCGGACAGCTCAACCGGCAGGGGCAGAGGCAATTCTTTGGATTGGAGCATGGTTTTCAGGACTTCTTGCGCGCTGTTCCGTGCACTTTAATTCGTATTTTTTAGTAATGCTTTTTGCCGGCTAATTGGCCTTGGCAAAACTCGGCGTTCTTTGGATTCGTGAACGTAGCCCAGAATAAATCAGCAGCTTAGAGTTGTCGTGCGTTCGACATGCGTGCATGTAGGAGTACACCACGACATATTGCGCAGCACCGATCTCCGCAATGCTGCACTGCGAGGGCTATTCTGGGTAAATTTACGAACTCGCCAAGGACAGGTGCAGATGAGCCGTTCAACCCTAGAGTACTTTCTCGAACTCTTCGGCTGAAACTCCGGCCTGGCGCAGCACGCCACTCACGGTACCTACTTTAACTTCCTTATGGTTTGGAATCACACATCCCCCACCGGCCCGCTTCATAACGATGTGACTCCCAGACTGGCGAGCAACCACGAACCCAAGCTTCCCGAGCGCGCGCACGATATCTGCCCCGGAAAGCCCTGGGAATTTAGGCATGCGCGACTTCGAACGTTGTCACGACGGGATGCGCATGAAAATTGAGCGGAAACTCTTCCAAATACAGGCCCGTTGCTTCTTTCAGATTGCTGAGGGCCTCTTCGATCGTTTCGCCTTGGGTCGTTGTGCCGGTCTCCGGATTGAGTGCGATATACCCACCTTCTTCAGCGTCGGTCACTACAGCTGTCAGCACCATTGGTTGGCTCCTCCAAAAAGAGGGAATTATGAGGCGAATGCCGCAAAATCACAAAGCTACTTTAGACTGTGGTCGCAAATTCATAAATTCTAGGCTGACTGGCATTACGATGGCACGCAAAAAGTCGAAACACACTTAATTGCGGATTGCGTGCGTAGCGTTCGCAGCATTATGGCAAATAACAGAGAGAGAGTTCAAACCGAGCCGGAATTAGGAGAAAATGTATGCGTCCAATTTGTGAAAGTATTGAGGCATCTCGACCAAATCTGCTAAAACCAATTTTAATTTTGGGCAGGATTTGGGCAGGAAAATCAATTTTTCATAGAGAGAATCGACGCCCTTTCACAGTGGTAACCGGAATTAGAATCTCCCAACTATTGCTGGACAAAAGAGTAACGGCATGACCTTGATTTTTGCGGAGAACAGTTCACGTCAGAGCTGTTGACGGTTGACACAAGTCGGCCATTGGCCTACTATTAACTAATGGAATTTGAGTGGGATCAAAAGAAGAGCGATGCATGTTTCGCGGAACGCGGTTTTGATCTTGCCTATGCGCTGCATGCTTTTCTAGATCCCAAACGAAAGGTTCGCCAGGACAATCGATGGGACTACGGCGAGGATCGCTACCAAATGGTCGGTGCTGTTGCTCATCGGGTGTTCGTCGTGGTTTACACCGTGCGCGGGAACGTGATCCGGATTATATCTGCGCGTAAGGCTAATCAGCGAGAGGTGCGGGACTATGAAAACGGTACGCGTAAAAATTGATTTGGCCAAGGCAAACACCCTGCCCAAAGGTCGGATTAGCCGATTGCGGCTGGACGCCACGACCGAGGAAGATATCGAACGGCACCAGAAAAAGGACGAACGCGATGCGATGCTGGATGCAGCCAAATTTACGCGTCGGGTTCGCAAGCGCCTCGGTTTGACCCAGATTGAGTTTTCGCATCGGATTGACGTGTCGCTCGATACCATCCGCAACTGGGAGCAGGGCAAACGCTGCCCGACTGGGGCGGCCAAGGCCTTGCTTAAGATACTCGACAAGGCACCGGAGGCCGCGCTTTCGGCGCTTGGCTAGAAAATTCGAAGGTCGCTTTGTCGTGGGCGAGCCCTTCGAGCCTGTTGGGTGCGAATTGTTAAATTAGCGCTTGGGTGGCAAATTTGAATGGGGCCAGTTGGGTAACGTAGCTGATTTCAAGGTGTCTTGAAATCGGCTTCGGTGGGACGACAAGCTGTTTCAGCAGTTTGAAATCTCCGGTTTTCACCGGCTGCAGGTTTTTGGCTAATGACACATCACGCGTCTAAATCGAGGCGGAGTTTGGAAGGAAATGTATCGTCCATTTCTTGAAAGATCCGGCACGCATCGATCGCAGTGACGCAAATCGGTTTTAATTTTGCGCAGGATTTGGGCAGGAAAATCAATTGTTCATAGAGAGAATCGACGCCCTTTCACCGTGGTAACTCGGATTTCCCGTAAGGCCGCTCTAACTGGCACTAGGCCGCGGTGAAAGCTTATCCAAGGCAAACGCCACTGCTTTACAGGCCGTAATCAGATCAGCAAGCAAGCGTTCATCGATGTTCAGATCTCCCTCGTACTCACCCAGATTACGCACATCGTGACACTTCGCGAGCACGCCCCATACTGCGGCGCCGAGGCCGAGCGTATGTGGCAGCACCTGAAACACAATATAGCGGTTGGCAGGGCGGTAGCCGTGGAAGCGTAATGCCGCGAGGCACAAGGCGTGCGCTGCGTTGTAGGCGAGATCGAAACGGCCCTCCAGGGAAACGCCGGTGTTGGTCGCGTCGGACAAGCGCGCCAATCCAGAACGTTTCAGCCCGGCAAACTCTTTTGCATCCGGCGGCTCGGCGCGCAGGGATTTGCCGGGACCGGCCAGGTTCTCAAGCGGCGAGGGCATGCTCCTCTCCAATCACCCACAACTTCGGCTGGGACCAGACCCGATTAATGAAGGCGTTGTCCGCACGCATACGCTTGTCGAGTTCACGCTGAGAATACACCGTTGGATTCACCTTTCGTCCTAGCTGATTGGTTGCCGATTCCAAAGCGGAGAACAAGTCGGCATACGTGAGAGTTTTACTAACCACCATCAAATCGATATCGCTTTGCGCAGTGTCTTGCCCTTTGGCCACCGAACCGTATACGAACGCGACGCTGATCTGCGTCGCCAACGGCGCCAACGCTACGCGAATCACATCGACCAGACCAGAAGTCTTCAATACCAAACCGCGCAGTTCCGCAAACACCGGCGCAGCAGCATTTGCCTGATAGTGTTTTTGATTGCCTACGCGGGTAATCGTTACCAATCCTGCCCCCTCAAGGCGCGCGAGTTCGCGCTGAACTGCGCCGGTGCCGGAACCAGCCAGCGCAATCACCTCGTTGGCGTAAAAACTGCGGCCCGGATTTCCAAAAAGCACGGCCAGCACCCGCTGCTGGACCTTGTTAAACAACGCGTCCGCGACACCTGTAAACTTAGGCAGGGTAGTCTTGATGAGTTGCTTCTTTATTCCCATAAAAGGTATGATAAACCCCAATATAGGTATTTTCAACTGTCACATCGATATAGTTGGCTCGTCGGTCAATTCACCAACGGTAAGCTCAAACTGAGACGGAGTTTAGAAGGAAATCTATCGTCCATTTCGTGAAAGATTTGGCATGCATCGATCGCGGTGACGCAAATTGGTTTTAATTTTGGGCAGGATTTGGGCAGGAAAATCAATTTTTCATAGAGAGAATCGACGCCCTTTCACAGTGGTAACAGGATTTCGAATTTTCTCAATTAATCAAGCGCTTAACGCAATCGATAAATTCAGCGGCTTGGCTAAATTCCGAGCAGGGCTAAGCGCAATTTTAGGGAAATGGCTCGTACGCCAAGCTCGCGCTGGTAGGCGCTTCGAAGAAAGTAATTGCGTTGCTCGACACCGAGATTGCAAAGGCTTTTCGGCTGTTGCAGCCGATTTAATAATGAACTGTTTTGGACGGCTGTGCCGATCAGCCATTGACCACGGTCGCTACTCGATAGGCACTGGTCAATGCGATTTCGGCAGTGGTCAATTTAAGATCGGCGGGAACAAGCCGCACTAAATCGCTTCACCATCATGTTTGACGAGCGCATGCCGCAGCATTAATCGTATTCCCGATTACACACACAAAATCGAGGACACCC
>VFLF01000673.1 GCA_009885185.1 Nitrosomonadales bacterium
ACGGCAGTTCGGTATCGCTCACCGCCATCGAGTATTACAAGCTGCTTGCGGGCATCAACATCGGCGCCGTGCCCTACAAAACCGTGCCGCAGGGCATCACCGATCTTATCGCGGGCCGCATCGACGTGATGGCGGCCAATCTCGGCGCGGCGGTGCCGCAGGTGCAGGCAAAGCGGCTGCGCGCCATCGCCGTGACCGGGGCCACACGCTGGCCGCTGCTGCCCGATACGCCCACCATGCACGAGGCCGGCATCACGAATTTTGAATGGACGTTCTGGAACGCCGCGTGGATGCCGGCCAACACGCCGCCGGAGATCGTTGCCCGCATGAACGAATGGATCAACGCGGCGCTGGAGCGCCCGCGCGTGAAGGAGTATCTGTTTAACGCAGGCAGCACGGCGTTTGGCACCACGTCCGACGGTCTGATGAAATTTCAGATCGCCGAGCACGACAAATGGCGCAAGGTGATCCTCGCGGCGAAGATACAGACAGAATAGCAAACCACGCTGCATTCGTAGGATGGGTGAAACCCATCGCAACGTAGGGTGATGTGATCGAGTTTGTGATGGGTTTCACCCATCCTGCAATTTCACATGCCCACGGCACTTTTCGCCATCAGCAGCCCCGCCTTTTGCAGCCCTGCACGGATTGCTGCTTGACGCGCCGGCGTAACGTTCAGCGCCGGCGGGCGCACCCACGAGGACGCGATGTCGCCCAACTGCAACAGCGCCTCTTTGTTGGCGGCGCAGGTGCTCACCGGGGTTTTCTGCAACTGGTATTCGTAAATCGCGTCCATCAGCGGCACGGCAAAGCTGTTGTGCATAGTCTTGGCCTTGCGCGCATCGCCCTCGGTCGCTTCGCGTATCAGGTCAACCCAATGCTGCGTGCCGACCACGCTGATACCGAGCAGCGCGCCCGGCGCGTTGTGCAGCAGCATGCCCAGCAGCGACGGCGCATCGCAGGCCGCAAGCACCGCGAGTTTAACGCCGAGCGCGTCGTTGATTTCCGCGTATTTGGATGCGGTGACCGTCGCGGCCTTGATGCCCACCACGTTGGGCAGGCTTGCGATGCGCTCCAGCGACGCCAGTGAATACGCGCAACCCGTCGCCTCGGGATACTGAAACACGATCATCGGCAAATTCACTTCGCGATCCATGCGCTCGAACACCCCGTACACCGCCTCTGGGACATGGCACAAGTGCCGATACGGGCGCACATCAAACAGCGGCAGCACCAGCAGCATTTCCGCGCCCGCCTGCTTGGCGATCTGCCCTTCAAGCACCAGCCCCGCCATCGAGCCGCTGGCGATGCCCGCGACCAGCTTCACGCCCTTGGGCATGACTTTTTTAGCGGCGGCGACGATGCCGATACGCTCATCCGAGGTGAGCGTCAGCACTTCACCCGCGTGCCCACTCACCGCAACGCCGTAAATGCCCTTGGTCGAGGCCACGCGCGCGACGTGGCTTTCGAAGCTTTTATAGTCGATGCTGCCGTCAGCCTTGAACGGTGTGACGACGGCGGATATCAGACCGCGAATTTCTTTGTGATCCATGAGTGCTCCTCACGTAAGCGCAAGTCGAAAATGCTCTATCCCGTCGTTCCCGCGAAGGCGGGAACCCATAACACAATCGCTCGTTCAACCATTGCATGGATTCCCGCCTGCGCGGGAATGACGATTTTGGTATATGACGTACTGTCTAAATCGGTCGATTTGGAAATTAGAGCATCAATTCCCTGCCCTATCAACCGCAGATACGAATACGAATCAGGCATCTTCGCCATAAAACATGCGCCGGTAAGTGATATTCACCACATTGCGCGAAATACGCACGTCCAGCACCATCGGCCCCTCGCCTGCAAGAAACTCGTTGATGCCAGCACTGAGTTCGTGCAGCGTGCGCACCACACGCCCACGGCAATCGAAGCCGCGCGCCACCGCGCCGAAATCCGGCGAACGCACACCGGCAAGATTGGCATCGAAGCCCGACGCCTTGAGCTTGTGATACTCCGCGCCCAGCCCTTCGTCGTTCAAAATAATGAACAGCAGTTTCAAGCCGAGACGCGACGCGGTATCGAGTTCCTGAATATTCTGCATCGCGCCGCCGTCGCCCTCGATCAGCGCAAACGGTTTGTCCGCGCCGCGCGCCACCGCCATACCGATAGCCGTGGGCAACGTCTGCCCGATACTGCCGAAGCCATTGACGAAGGCATGCATCGCGCGGGGCTTGTTCATAATCATCACCGGGAACGCGAACGAGTGCCCGACACCTATCGCGATGCCCACGTCGGCGGGCAGGCATTCGTCGATCACGCGCGAAGCTTCTCGCGGGTCTACCGTGCCGGGTTCGATGTCGTATTCCGCTGGATCGCGATCCGCATTGAGCAGTGTTTTACGCACTGCCGGCGTTCTAAAGTTCTCTTTAAAAACAGATGCTTGTGATAACGCATCATCGATAGCCTGCAGCGTCACTTTGGCATCGCCCTGCACGTAGCAATCCGCCACGCGGTCATTGCCCATCAGCACCACCGGTTCGTTGCTGATATGCACGATACGCGCTTTCGGATACAGCAGGCCGCCTTCAATCGTGTGCGGATTCAAACTCGCGCCGGCCGCGATCACGCAGTCGGCTTCTTCAAACAAGCCCATCACCGCACGCGTGGAAAACAGGCCGGAGATGCCAGCGTGAAATTCGCCCTTCAGCGCGCCCTTGGCAATCAACGAAGTCGCGGTCAAGGCGCCGATGCGTTGCGCCAATCGTTCAATCACTTCAAGCGCGCCGGACTGCACCGCGCCCTCTCCCACGATCACCACCGGCTTTTTGCTCGCCGCGATAATCTGGACGGCCTGCGCCAGTTGTTCTTCGGCGGGCCGGATGCGCTGCTGGCCCGCGAACAAGGTTGACGACGGCTGATAATCGTCGCCGTCGCTATCGATGTTTGCTTCCTGCACGTTCATCGGATAGGCCAGCACCACCGGACGCCGTTGCGTACGCGCCTGATGAAACGCCTGGCGCACCGCGTCTTCGGCGAAGGCGGGCGATAACACTTCGATATAGCCCGCGCCGGTGGCAGTAACCAATCGATCCTGATTCAGCGACTGGTTCTGCCACTCGTTATTGAAATGCGTGCGGCTGGTGTAGATCACGATCGGCACGCGCGCCTTGGTGGATGCCACAAGCGAGGTGGTCATGCGCGTAATACCGGGACCGTGCGTCACGTTACACACGCCCACCTTGCCAGTGGCACGCGCCCAGCCCTCGGCCATCGACAAGGCCGTGCCTTCGTCGCGCACATCGATCATGCGCACGCCGGGCATGTTCGACATGACGGCGGCCCACGACATATTGCCGTCACCCATCAGGCCGAAGACGGTGGTTGCGCCTTCCTTGACGAAGGCATTGGCTGCGGCTTGGTAGACTTTCATTTGAAATATCCCTCGGCCACAGAGGGCACAGAGTTCACAGAGAGATTTTTGGTTGCGGGGTTTCTCTGTGTTCTCTGTGCCCTCTGTGGCAAAAAGGGTTTTGCGGTTTAGAAATCCTGCGAAATCCCCAGCAACTTGCCCGCCGTCTCGCCGAGCATCATGCGTTTTTGCGCGTCGTTAAAGTGCGGGCATTCGAGGATGTGATTGACCGAATCGGCTTGCCACGGAATCGGGTGATCGGTGCCGATGACGAGCTTGTCCACGCCGACCTCGTGCGCCAGATGGCGCAGCGCTTCGTCGGTGAAAATCAGCGTGTCGTAGTACATGTCGCGCATGTATTCGGTGGGTTTCTTTTTGAGTTTGACGCCGGTATCCATTTCGGGCGCGACGCGCAGGCCGTTGTCGGAGCGCGGCGCGTACTGCGGCAGAAAACCGCCGCCGTGCGCCGAGCAGACCTTCAGGCCGGGAAATTTATCCAGCGTGCCCTCAAAAATCAAATGCGACAGCGCGATGGTGGTATCCAGCGGATTGCCGATGACGTTGGTGAGCCAGCCGTTGCCTTTCAGGCGACCGGCAAGTTCCGGCGTGCCTTGCGGATGGATAAACAGCAGCACGCCCAACTCCTCGGCCTTGCGCCACACTGGATCGAATTTGGCATTGGCGAATTCATCGCCCGCCACGCTGCCGCCGATGGCAGCACCCCGCATGCCGAGTTTTTTCACCGCGTGTTCGAGCTGCTGCACGGCGACATCGGGCGCTTGTAACGTCAGCGCGGCAAAACCCACGAAACGGTCGGGATGCGCCGCGCACAATTCGGCCAGCGTTTCATTGTTGATTTTGCAGATTTCGACCGCCTTGTCGCGCCCCTCTTTGTACCAATGCGGGTTGATGCTGATGGCTTCGACGTCGATACCCTGCTCGTCCATTTCGCCGATGCGCCGCAGGCCCACGTCGCCCAACCCCGGCCCGCGCTCCTTCATGTGATCCTTGCCTTGCAGTTCAAGCGCCTTGGGGATCACGCAATGCGCATGCACGTCGATGGTTTTAACGCGCTTGCCGGCCACGATCACCTGACGGCGGCGACCACCACCCGGTTGCGCCGCGGCTTCGTTGGTGGCGGTCAGTGCGTGGCCGTGGCAATCAACGAATTGCAGTTCGCCGGCGTGGGCTTGGGAAGCGGTACGAATAGGGTCGTTCATGATCTCTCCCGTATATAGTGTTTGTGGTTGTTTGCGCGATTGACCTATTTCGCGAAGGGCAATTATCGCACGGACGCATCGCACTATCAGAAGACCTGCGTATCAGCGGCTCTCCTTGCGGATGCCCTTCGCCGCTACTTTCAGCAAATCGATAAACCGCCGGCCCACCGGCGGCAAATAGGCATCCTTGCGGTAAACCACACCGACGCGCCGCCGGATCGCGATTCCTTCCACGCGCAACGGCACAACGCCCAGTCGCGCCATCGATTGCTGCCCAGATTCATCCGAGCCCAACGCGAGTAAATCGGATGTGGCCACCAGTTGTTACGTGCCGCTCTAGTTGAGGTTGATCGTCACGATCTGGATCGGGGTGAGAAGGGAGGCGTGTCTCGCTTAATATTGGGGAGTACACGCCTGCGTAATTGAGTGGGACAGCGGGTTAGAAATCGTTACGTTCCGAGCGCCACGGCTGGTCAGGATCTTGAGGTGGCGGCCTGATTGAGCGTTGGTAGCGCAGGATCTGCCCAAGGTAATGGGCATCGGCATCGGCGGCGAGTTGAAACAGGAAATCACAAAACGCAGCGGCGTCGCGATCCGAGAAGCCGGAGGGGAATGCGAAGGTAGATTTGCGTTTGTGACTCATGGCATCTCCTTGATGGCCTGCTGTAATAATTCGTCAGGCAGGTGATTGAGGCTTTTAGGCACCGCCAAACGCAAGGCGTTGTTCAGAATGCGCCCGGCCTGTCGGGGTAGGCCTTTGGAAGCCTGACGCAGGATCTCCATGCCAGAATCGG
Organism: Nitrosomonadales bacterium; assembly: GCA_009885185.1. The sequence continues at coordinate 5,418 of VFLF01000673.1, forward strand.
TAATCAGCGTGTGCGTGCAGCCGGCGCTTTTGAAGGCGTGGCAGATCAGCGCCGTGAAGCGTTCGCGCTCGATCACCGGTTGTAACTGAACGCGTACCTGGATGCGGCTGTGCAGAGCGGCGTAAGGGGCGCGCTCGAGGATCTGTGTGAGGATCGGATGGCCGATCAACCAGACAGTCATCACATCGCGCGCATCGAAGGCGAAATTGAGGAAAGCCGGCAAGTCGCGGAAGAACTCCGGTGGCAGGTTCTGTGCCTCATCGATGATCCATACTGGCAGCACCTGACGGCGGTCGACCATCTCAAGGATACGCTCCTTCAGATCGCGCCAGACCTGGGCGCGACGATAGCCAGGTTCAACGCCCAGGGCCCGGGCAAGGCCGCGATAGATGTCGATGCGGCCGAAGTCGGTTTCCGGCTGATAGAGCACTTGGTGGCGGTGCGGATTGATGTGGCGGGTGATCTGACGCAGGGCGGCGGTCTTGCCCACGCCGGGTTCGCCGGTAATCAGGCCGATGCCGGGCGATTGCAGCAGCCAGGCAAAACGCTCACTGAACTGGACCATCGCGCCGTCATCCCACAGTTCGGTGGATTCTTTGCCCAGAGGCGGATGACGCAGGCCGAAATGTTGCAGATACATGTCATTTTCCTTTGAGGTCGTAATATTGCTGATAGACCAGTTCCACCAAGTTCGGACCGGTTTTCGGTGCCAACGTGGGGATGTCGACCGCAGGCGGCTTGTGCCGGGTGCGGTGCACGTTGGCGATGGCATCCAGCGGCGTGGCTTGCCCGATCGGCTTGCCCTTGTCGTCCTCCACGCCAACCACGCTCTGAGCATGGGGGTCGACCACCAGCTGCACGTTCTTGCCCGTCAGTTCATAGGGCACCTCGAAGCGCTGGTTCAGATAGGAGACCGTGCCATCCTTTCTCACCAGACGTTTGATCCGATGCAGGAACAAGGCGTCGATGTGGGCCGCCCGCGGACCCAGCGTGCGAATCTTGGGCAGGTCCTGTTGATACCGTTCCAGGGGCGTTTTACCTGACAGCCCCTCGTGCGGCGTGCGGTGATAGACCACTTCCAGCCATGCCCAGAAGCGCGCATTCAGGTCATCCATGCTGGTGATGTGGCGCTCATCAAGTTCAGATAGGAACTGATCGCGGCAGGTTCTGTGCCAGCGCTCGAGCTTACCTTTTCCTTCTGGTGAATACGGTCGGCAATACACCAGATGAATACCCAGCCGGGCGCAAATGCCCTGCAGGGTGTGGGCGCGATAGGCCGCGCCATTATCAACAACCAATTTGATTGGTAAACCGCGTTTGAGCAGCGCCTGCTTGAGCACGCCCTCGATGTCGAGCGCGGTCTCGCCGGTGCAAAAAGCACCATGGGCATTCAAGCGCGAGGCGTCATCGAGCAGGGAAACCAGGTAAGTCTTGACCCGCTTCCCGTTCATCAGTATGTGGGGACCGTGCATCACATCGCCATACCAGATCGCGCAAGCGGTGGCGGCCACAAAACTGCGCCGCTCCTCTACTTCGCTGGCGGAACCACTTACCCGTGACAGACCATGTTGCTGAAGCAGTCGATGCACGGTGGAGCGCGACAGCGTGCCGTGCGCCACGGTGCCGGCGGCTTCGAGCAAACGCCGGATCTGGCGGATCGAACGTCTGGGATTGTCGCGTTTGGCAGCCAGAATGGCAGCTTGAATTTGCGCACTGAGTTTCGACTGGCCCCGGTCTACACGGACTTTGGGCGTCAGTCCGTCGATGCCCTGCCGGCGCCAAGTGTAATACCAACCTTGTATCGTCTTCTCGCCGATCTGCCGGCGCCGCGTGCCCGGAATGGCGTACTCGCGTTGCGCCAATTCCCGGATGAGTTGTTGCAGTTCGCCGCGCTCCAGTCGTTCGCGACTGACGAGCGGGCCCAGCACCGAAAGGCGGAACAAGGCTCGTGGATCGATTTCGTTCATCTCAACTCCTGTTGTTGGGGGAGTTGCGATGAGACCGTAATCGCTGAGCTTAGGCCAACGCAAAAGTTTGTGGGGTCCCCGCCCGGGCGAGGCGCCGCTGGCCTGCGATGCTTTCGAGTCAGTGCATTAAGGGACGCACATCTCCTGATTAATGAAGGCCATGGCGCGGCTCAGGCCCATGGTTTCGATAACGTGACACCAGTAGTCGCACTCGCCGCCCACACGTCCCAATTCGGCAAACCGGCTGCTCAGGTGAAATCGAAACACCGGCCCACATTCGCGCAACCAGTTCCACCAGCCTTGGATCGTGCGCCGCGTCGGGTGCGATGCCGATGTTTCCCCTTCAGGCTGAGCTTCCCGCATGACGGCGCGCAGATAAACTGCCTGCACAATCCAGTTATACCAACGCCTCGGGGCAATGCACTCTGGCACCCGGGAACAGGTGTCCTCACAGCCCGCGCATAGGTATCGTGGGATCGGTATTGGATTCAGATTCTTCTTGCCAACATCGCTCCGATCAGCCTTGCGACCGTAGCTGCCGTGTGCCCAGAGTCTCCCGAAGCCGCAGTGCGGGCATGAAATCGGACGATAGATCTCTCGATTCTCGATTAACGTCTGAAGATGTTGTGCAAGGCTGGTGATACCCATTACTATTCGCAGCATAGGCTGGACTCTTTCTATCAAGGGTTGGGTTAGAGCTTCCCAAGATAACAGAGATGTTCCGGCCTATCTTCAAGCCACTTCATCCCGCCTTGACTTAGACTGCGTTTTTACAATCAGCCTGATTCACAGCAGGATTAAATCAGACCCCGAACCGCCCACAGCGTCGGACGTTACACGAAGGGCCCGCAGGGATCGTTCAAGTTCAGTTATAGACATTGCCATCGGAGTCCTCCTTGGGGTAAATCTGGGAATGGATTTCCCAGAACAATTGATATTCAGTGAGCTCGCGGATGTGAGATCCGGATTGGGTGAGATCCGTCGCCAGCGCCTTA
>VFLF01000100.1 GCA_009885185.1 Nitrosomonadales bacterium
CGGAGGTCGCAAACCGGCCAGGTGCTGCCATTCGCCAGTGACTGCTTTGCAGCATTGAATTCCAGCACCAATAGACAGCTAGCTTCCGGACAATCATTACAGTGCGTATTCCGGCGATCGTGACCGGTGATTCCGGGCGATCGTGACCGTGCAGAATGCTCGGTCGGTGCTGTGTGTGTTTTTTACACTGATCGGTCACGATCAGTCAAATTTCTTAGGTTTTGAGCTCCCGTTTTTTTGTCGGCGGCGATACCCTTTCGCATGGTTTCACCTTGGAGGCGAATCTTGTGCGCGCTGTGTACAAGTCGATCCATAATGGCGTCGGCAAGCGTCGGATCGCCGATATAGTCGTGCCAGTTCTCGACCGGAAGCTGGCTCGTAATCAGCGTGGAGCGAGTTCCGACACGGTCATCCAGTAGCTCCAGTAAATCGGCGCGCTCGCGTGGACCCATGGGAGAGATCGCGAAGTCGTCGATGATCAATACGCTGGTCTTGGCGATCGCGGCAAGCCGCTTGCGGAAACTGCCGTCCGCGTGACACAGGTTAAGTTCCTCGAACAGCCGGGGCGCACGCACATACAGCGCCGAGAGTCCTTGACGGCACGCCTGGTTGGCCAGCGCGCATGCTAACCAGGTTTTACCGCAACCGGTGGCGCCGTGAAACAGAAGATTCTGTGCCGAGCGAATCCAATCGCAGGACCCCAGGCTCGCGAGCTGGGCGCGGTCCAGACCACGTGGGGAGCGGAAGTCGACGTCTTCCAGGCACGCGCGTACTTTGAGTTGAGCCAGTTGCAGCAGCCGTGCGAGCCTGCGATTGTCGCGGTAGAGCACTTCACGCTCGACCAGAAGACCCAAGCGCTCTTCGAACGCCAGACCTTGAGCGGCGCTCTGAGTCATCTGCTCCGAGAGCGCCACGGCCATGCCGTGCAGTTTCAGGCGGTTTAGTGAATCGAGGGTGGGTTGGATGAGCATAGTTCGATTTCTCCTGTGGTGGCGGTGCTACGGAAGTAGTCGGCGCCGCGCACGTTGGCGTGCGGGGCCGGCGGGGGTGAAGCGGGTGCTGCTGAGGCTGGGGTTGGAAACAATTCCGGGTGTTGATCGAGCTTGGCATCCAGAATCGACTTGATGCGCTTGTAGGTCGGCGCGCCGATGGCCAAGGCGCGCCGGCAGGCCGCTTCCAGGCGCTCGGGGCTGTAGCGCTTGGCGAGATTCAACAGGCCCAGGCACGCACGGTAGCCTTGCTCGGGATGAGGGCGATTCTCAAATTGCCACTTCACCACGTCGCGGGCGCCCGCTCCGATCGACTCCGCCCAGTTGAGCAGCCGCCCCGGGGACCATTCGCTGTGCTTGCGGTGGGATTCGGGCATGTGTTCGGGCAGCGTGACGTGACGCCGCGGGAGGTAGGATCGGGCATGCACGGCGACCCGCTTGCCCTTGAAGAAACATTCCACCGTGGTGGCAGTGAAACGCGCATGCAGCGTGAGGCGTACCAGACTATGCGGTACGCTGTAGTAGTGCTCCTCGATCTCAACGTGATAGTCGATGTTCACGATCACCTTCTTCCATTCGGCATACTCGTAGCGCGTTCCTGGCAACGGCACCATGGCGGGACGATCGATCGAGGCGAAGACGCTCGCCCGCGAGCCCTCGAGTTTCTTGAACGGACGGTTGTTCAGATCGATGAGTAACGCGCTGATCGCGGCGTTCAGTTCGGCCAGCGAGAAGAACTGGCGGTTTCTGAGTCGCGCGAGAATCCAGCGTTGCACCAGAAGTACGCCCGCCTCCACGGCAGCTTTATCGCGCGGGCGGTACGGACGAGCCGGCAGGATTGCCGTGCCGTAATGGCGTGCCATGTCGGCGTAGGTAGAAGTCGCCTCTGGCTCGTAGCGGCAAGCAAGCTTGATCGCGCTTTTTAGGTTATCCGGGACCAGCAACGCAGGCACCGCCCCCAGGAATTCAAAGGTGCGGATGTGCGAACCGATCCAATCGGGAAGTGACTGTGAGAAACTTGCCTCAGCGTAGGTATAGTTCGAAGCGCCGAGTACGGCGACGAAGATCTGCGCCGGCCGCAGCTCGCCACTGCCCGCATCGATGATCGGCACCGTGTTGCCACAGTAGTCGAGGAAGAGCTTCTCGCCAGCACGGTGCACCTGGCGCATCGAGCGCTTGAGGCGATCGCGAAAGTGCCCGTAGTGGAAACAGAACTGGCTGTAGCGGTAGGCCTCCCCTGGGTGAGCGGTGCTGTACTCTTCCCATAGTAGTTGCAGAGTGACCCCCTTGCGCTTGAGCTCCTGGTGGATATGCGCAAAGTCGACTGCGGCATGACCTGTCGCGGGAGCACTTGCCACCGGAAACAGCCGCACCTCGAGCGCCGCGTCATCAATCTGTGGAGCCAGCGGCCAACCGATGCCGGCTTGCAGCGCGCGCTTCAGGTAGCTGGTGACCGCTCCCTTGGATAGGCCGGTGGCGGCGGCAATACGCTCATGGCTGAGCTTAGCCTCAAATTTGAGACGCAGGACTTCTTTGATCTGGCGCATGGTCTTCCTTTTGGTGGGCATCCTCGACTCCGAAAAAAATCGGAGAGGATAGCCCCCAGTAATTGAAAACCAGCACCAACCAAGCATTCATTCCGTTTGATAGTGACCGACGATTCCGGATCATGACCGACGATTCCAGGCCAAGCCCAAAATCGGTCACGATCGCCCGGATTCCTCGGTCAGCTTCGTCCGGAATCGTCGGTCACGTTCGACCGGAAATCGCGGTCACGATCGTCCGGAATACGCACAAAGCGCGGCAGGTGCATTTGTTCGTGGAAGACAGGGGCTAAAACGCGCGCGGTTTTACAGGCGGCTTTTTGCAAAGCAGCCAGAACCCGTTACCTCATCTAAGAATATAAATGAAGTGCAGAATTGACCAGTTGGTGGGGCCGGGATACATTGGGATTTATGCAAAAAGGTGGTTTGCAATTCCTGGCGCGGCCTTTGGCCGCAACCAAATAACGGCCGTGACTTCTTTGCCAAATGCAAAGAAGTCACGGCAAAAGAATCTATACCCTCGCGTATGAGTTGCACGAGTTTCGATGCGGCTTCGTCTGCCAAAGGTGCACGCGCTTGGGGTTCTGTGGGCATGGCGGCATTGTGCGCGGTGGCGCGCGGTGCCGACCAAGTGAATTTTGAGGCAAGGAGCAACGCCCGCCCGTGGTGGCAGGTGAATTCTGGCAGCGCGTGAACTGCAGACGTCGCGGGAAGGCGGGATTCTTTTTCGCGCACTTTACTTCGGGTGGATGATCGGTGACCATAACGCCTGATTGCGTTATGATTTACGCTTGCCAATCGCCCCACGCACAAGCAATAGGATGAGTTTTATGCGTCTTATCATGAGCCTTGGATGTCTCGTCGCGCTTGTTCTCCTTGCGGCCTGCGGCGAGAAGCCCAGACCGGACTATATGCCGATTGCGGACGCGCTTCCTCGAGCGGCGATATTCGAGCCAGTCCTCGCCATCGTCGAGAA
>VFLF01000705.1 GCA_009885185.1 Nitrosomonadales bacterium
CATCGGCGGACTGACCATCGGCATTGGCGCGTTCATGCTGCTGATTGGCCAGTCGATGACTGGGCCGGTGACAGTGGCGATCATATCGGCCAGCATGCCGCTGATCGGTATCGCAATCGTTTCATGGGCGCAGTGCATCAGCGCGTCCGATACGCCCGCGCCCTCGTTGCCGAAGACGAGCGCGATTTTGCCGGTGAGATTGCTGTTGAACACGCTCTGGGTTGCGCCTAACTGCGTCGCCAGCACGCGCCCCGGATATGCGCGGGCCAGCGCGAGGAGGTCGATGCGCTCGTAAATCTCCAGACCGAAATGCGCGCCCATGGCGGCACGCAGCACACGCGGTGACCATGCGCTAACTGATTGTTTTGAAAGGAATATTTGTTTTACGCCCGAAGCGACGCAGGAGCGCAGTATCGAGCCCAGGTTGCCGGGGTCCTGGATGTCTTCGAGCATGACGCAGGTTTGCAGCGCATCAGGCAGCGATTCGCGCCGCGGTGTCTTGATGGCGGCGATGATGCCGGTGGGGGTGGCTACCGACGACAGTTGTTTGAACAGGTGGTCGCTTAACATCAGTGTCGCTGCGGCGCTTTGCAATAGCGTTTTGATTTCAGCTTTATCGGCGCCGGATTGGCTGACGATGAGTTGTTCGGGTGCGCCGCGATGTTGTTGATACGCTTGCACCAGATGCACGCCGTCGAGCAACGAAAGCCCCGCGAGCCTGCGCTCGCGCGAGGATTCGACTAGCTTTAACAAGGATTTGAACTGCGCGTTATCCGCCGAAGTGATTTGTTTCACGTCATCCTCAATCCAACGCACAGGTTCTGAACCCCGCCAGCACGTCTTGCCGGTCGGGCGTGTAAAAATTGCGCCAGGTGTTTCGCAACAAACTCGCGCGGGTCGCGTAGCAGCCGCCGCGCAGCACTTTGTGGTTGCCGAACCACGGCTCGGAATACTCCTTGTACGGATCACGCACGAAGCCGGGATACGGCGCGAACCAATCCGCTGTCCACTCCCACACGTTGCCGAACATCTGGCGCACGCCCCATGCGCTGTCGCCCTCTGGAAACGCAGCCACATCGACGGCTTGACTCGCCACGCCAAACAGGTTGGCGTGCGCGCTGGTGGGCGGCGTGTCGCCCCATGGATAGCGCCGCTTGTTCGCAAGATCGCCGGGCGCGGTGGCAGCGGCGAATTCCCATTCGGCCTCGGTCGGCAGGCGGCGTTGCGCCCAGCGGCAATAAGCATCGGCTTCGTGCCAGTTCACGTGGATCACGGCAGCATTGGGTCCGAGCGGTTGCGTTTGATCGAAGCAGCGCACCTGCCAACCTGCGCCCTGCTTTATCCAATACAACGGCGCGTCGGCGTTGGCCTGTGTGCGCCACTGCCAGCCCTCGGCGCTCCAGCATTCGCGCCGTTGATAACCGCCATCGTTCACGAACGCGGCAAACTCGGCGTTGGTGACGGCGCTGCGCGCCATGCGAAACGGACGCACGCCGATTTGATGCGCCCACTTCTCGTTGTCGAACACAAAGCCTTCCCCGGTCCGTGCGCCGAGCATGAAGCGACCGCCACCGATGGCGGCATCGCCGCTACATGGAGATTCTGTAACTAATTGTTTTTTATGTGATTTCTCACTAGCATACCCCAGCGTCTGACGGGTGTAATGAAACGCTTCGTTATGCATGTCTTCGTGAAACACCGCGAGTTGCACAAAGTAGCGCAGGTGTTCCGTGGCGCCTTCGCGGTCGATGCGCGCCTGCACGGCATCGAATACCTCGCATAAGTAAGCCAGCGTTTGTTCGACGGACAGCAGCGGCAGCGTCCAGCGCGCGGCGTGCGGCACGGTGGCGGAGTTGTACAACGCATCCGCCGGCTCGCGCAGGGACGGCGCAAGCGATCCATCCGCGCGATAGCGCAAGCACCAGTGCTCCTGAAACCACGCAAGATGGCCCAGCTCCCACAGCGGTGGATTGACGATGCGTAATTGCGGACCGAGCCATTGCTCCGGCTGCAAGCTGCCGGAAAACACCAACGTGCGCGCACGCGCGGCGGTGAGCATGCCGCGTAGCGTTGCCGCATCGGGGTGAATTTGCGCGGGTGTCATCGAAAACATTTGTTATAGTTGCACGAGTGTATCCCTGATTGCCAACCTTGAAAATCGCTCTCATCACGCCCGCCGCGCCTGGTTCCCGTCACGGCAATCGCGGCACGGCCATGCGCTGGGCGGGCATGTTGCGTGAGTTGGGCCACACGGTGTCGATACAGGTGGATTGGGACGGCGCGCCGGTGGATATGATGCTGGCGCTGCACGCGCGGCGCAGTCACGATTCCATTCGCAATTTCGCGCTGTGCTGCCCGGATCATCCGCTGATACTGACACTGACCGGCACCGATCTTTACCGCGACATACACACAGACGAGACGGCGCGGGAGTCGATGCAACTCGCCACGCGCATGGTTGTGTTGCAGGAGATGGGACTTGCCGAGCTGTCGCCCGCGCTGCGCCGGAAAACCCGCGTGGTGGTTCAGTCGGCGCAGGTGGTGCCGCGCACCCCGCCGCTGACATCGTGTTTTGAGATTACCGTCAGCGGCCATCTGCGCGAGGAAAAAGACCCGTTTCGCGCAGCGGCGGCGCTGGCGTATTTGCCGCGGGACAGCCGCATCCGTGTCACGCACCTCGGCGGCGCGATGTCGCCGCAGATGGCGCGGGAGGCCAAGCAGTGGATGGCGCGCGAGCCGCGCTACCGCTGGCTTGGCGATGTCGCGCACGGCAAGGCGTTGCGCCTGCTGGCGCGCAGCCGGCTGATGGTTATCAGTTCGCGCATGGAAGGCGGCGCCAATGTGGTGAGCGAAGCGCTGGCGAACAAGGTGCCGGTGATCGCCTCGCGCGTGTCGGGGAATATCGGCATGCTGGGAAAAGATTACGCCGGTTACTACGCGCTGGAAGACACGCGCGCGTTGGCGAGGCTGCTGTCACGCGCGGAAAACGATGCGGATTATTATCGCAAGCTGGTGTCGCAGTGCCGCTTGCGCAGGCCGTTGGTCACGCACGCCAGCGAGCGGGCGGCGTTAAAAAGCGCTTTGGCGAAAATTACGTAACTATTTGTTTTTAAACAATAGTTTTCTAACCGGCGCGTAGCTGCGTCGATGCACCGGCGACACGCCTTGTGCGTGCAGGGCGGCCATGTGAACCGCCGTGCCATAGCCTTTGTGCAAATCAAAGCGGTAATGCGGATACTGCTCGTGCAGTTTCAGCATGTCGCGATCACGCGCCACTTTGGCGAGGATCGACGCGGCTGAAATGGCCGGCTCTTTTGCATCGCCCTTCACAATAGCGCGCGCCGGCATACTCACTGTCGGGCAGTGCAAGCCATCGACCAGAATTTCATGCGGCTGCGTGGCAAGTTTTTCCACCGCGCGCCGCATCGCCAGCAGGCTTGCCTGCAAAATATTGATGTCGTCGATTTCTTCAACGCTGGCGCTGGCGATGGCCCACGCCAGCGCGTTTTTCTGAATCACGTCGAACAGCGCATCGCGTTTTTTGGCGGTGAGTTTTTTGGAATCCGCCAGGCCGTTGATAGGCACGGTGGGCGACAGTATCACGGCGGCGGCATACACCGGCCCCGCCAGCGGCCCCCTGCCCGCTTCGTCCACGCCGGCGATGAGTTTGGTTTTTTTCATGCACGCTTTTCCAGATAAGGCATCACCGCGTCAGCGGCTTTTTGCGAGGTGTTTTGCCGCAAGTCAGTGAGCATGCCCGCAAAGCGCCGGCGTATGCGTTCGCGGCTCGGTGCATCGTTTAACAGGTCAAGCACGGCTTGCGCCAGGTTTTCCGGCGTGGCGGCATCCTGTAGAAACTCCGGCACGACAAATTCGCCCGCCAGGATATTCGGCAGCCCGACATAAGGCTGATAGCGCCGCGGGTTCATCATCCACCAGCTCAAGCGCGGCATGCGGTAGGTGATGACCATCGGCCGTTGCAGCAAGGCGGTTTCGAGCGTGGCCGTGCCCGAGGCGACCAGCACCACATCCGCGGCGGCGATGGCGTCGTGCGCGTTGCCATTTAGTATCTGCACGTCAAGGCGCCCGGCGCTCGCCAGCGCATTTTCAAATATTGCGCGGGTTTCGCCATTCACCAACGGCACGACAAATTTGACGGCGGGCGCGGCGGCCGCGATGCGCCACGCGCTGGCCACGAAAAGGTGCGCCATGCTTTGCAGCTCACTCACGCGGCTACCGGGCAACAAGGCGACCACCGGTGCATCGGCGGGCAGCGCCAGCCACGCACGCACCTCGCGCTGGGAGGGGTAGTTGTGCAGCATGTCCGCCAGCGGATGCCCGACGTAACTCACCGGCACGCCCGCCTTGTTATAAATTTCACTCTCAAACGGAAACAGGGTGAGTACGCGATCCACTGCCTGCTTGATCTTGTGGATGCGCTCGCCGCGCCATGCCCAGATCGACGGGCTGACGTAATGGATGGCGGGGATACCCGCCGCTTTCAGCGAGAGTTCAAGATCAAGGTTGAAATCCGGCGCATCGATGCCGATGAACACCGCGGGCGGGTGCGCCAGCAACTGTTGTTTCAGGCGGCGTCGGATAGCGACGATTTCAAGGTAGTGCTTGAGCACCTCGACGTAGCCGCGAACCGCCAGTTTTTCCATCGGGAATAAGGCGTTGACGCCGGCGGCGATCATGCGCGGCCCGGCGATGCCGGTGAACTTTATGTCGGGCCGGCGCGCCTTGAGCGCGGCGACCAGATGCGCGCCGAGCAGATCACCGGAGGCTTCGCCCGCGACCAGCGCAATGACAGGCGCAGCCATGCGGTGTCAGCGGATAATGCCGCGGCCCGCAACTGCCAGAAAATCAATCAGCGGCTGCAATTCGGCGCAATCGCGCAATTGTTCAGCGAGATGCGTTTTGGCTTGCTCCAGCGTGTCGCCCGCCTTGTACAGGGTTTTGTAGGCGCGCTTGATGGCGGACAACGCCGCCGGGCTGTAACCGTGCCGCTTCAAGCCCTCGGCATTGATGCCGAACGGCCCTGCCGGATTACCCGAGGCCGTCACGAACGGCGGAATGTCCTGCAACGCTATCGTGCCCATCGCGGTAATGCTGTGTGCGCCGATCCGCACAAATTGATGCACCACCGTGAAGCCGCCCAGAATCGCATGGTCACCCACATGCACATGGCCCGCCAGTTGCGCGTTGTTGGCGAAGATGGTGTGGTTGCCGATCTGGCA
>VFLF01000080.1 GCA_009885185.1 Nitrosomonadales bacterium
CGGTCACGCTCTACACCTGTCAGGCGGCGCCTCCTTACGCGGCGACGTTTATCAGCCGCAATTTGACTGCCATGCTCGGCTACACACCGCAGGTATTTCTGGATACGCCCAACTTCTGGGCCGATCATATTCACCCCGATGACCGCGCGCGCGTGTTCGCGGGCATGGCGGAGTTGTTTGCGCACGGCAGGCACTCACACCAGTACCGGTTTCGCCATCAGGACGGCAGCTGGCGCTTCATGGACGACACTGCTCTCCTGATCAAGGATGATGGCGGTAATGCCGTCGAAATGATCGGCTATTTCCTTGATGTAACGGAACGCGAGCGTGCGCAGGCAGCCCGGCGCGAGAGCGAGGCACAATACCGGCGCATCGTCGAGACCGCGCAGGAGGGCATCTGGATGATCGACGGCGCCGGCAAGACCATCTTTGTCAATCCGAAGATGGCGTCAATGCTGGGATACGATGCGAGCGAAATGCTGGGCAGGAGCCTGTTCGATTTCATGGACCAGGAGAGCGGTGAAATAGCACAAGCCAATCTGGAGCACCGCCGCCAGGGCCTCGCCGAGCAACACGACTTTCAGTTGCGGCACAAGAATGGCAAGGCAGTGTGGACCCTAATGTCGACCAACCCCGTGATGGACGACGCGCAAAATTACCAGGGCGCACTGGCAATGGTCTCAGACATCACCGCGCGCAAGGAAGCCGAAGCCGCTGTTCTCAAGCTCAACGCCGAACTGGAACAACGAGTGCGGGAGCGCACCGCCGAACTTGAAGCCGCCAACGAGGAACTTGAGACTTTTACCTATTCGGTCTCGCATGACCTGAAGGCGCCGCTGCGCGGCATCGACGGCTATAGCAATCTGCTGCTGCTGGATTACGCCGAAAAACTGGACGAGCAGGGCAAGCGGTTTCTGCGTAACGTGCGTACGGCCGCACAGCAGATGGGCAGCCTCATCAACGACCTGCTGGCCTACTCCAGACTTGAGCGCCGCGAGCATAATCTCACGCAGATAAATCTGCGCGGCGTGATTGACGCCGTGCTCGGGGAATACGCGGCAGACATCAGAGCGCAGAATGTTGCCGTTACCGTGACCGTTGCGAACTCGGTCGCCGTTCGCGCGGACCGCGAAGGGCTGGGGATGGCGCTGCGCAACCTTATTGGCAATGCCATCAAATTCAGTCAGGGCGCGGCGCGCCAGGCGGTAGAAATTGGCTGCATCGAAGACGCTGCCTCACGGCGGGTGTGGGTGCGCGATAATGGGATAGGATTCGATATGAAATACCATGACCAGATTTTCATCATTTTCAAGCGCCTGCAGGTTGGTGAGAATTACCCCGGCACCGGGGTCGGTCTGGCGATCGTGCGTAAAGCGATGGAGCGCATCGGCGGACGCGTCTGGGCCGAGAGCGCGCATGGAAAGGGCGCTACCTTTTACCTGGAGATTCCAAAATGAATCACCTGCGGCCGATCCTCCTGGTCGACGACAACGAGATGGACGTCGAACTTACGTTGCGTGCCTTCAAACACGCCAATCTCTCCAACCCGATCCAGGTTGCCCGCGACGGGGAGGAGGCGCTGGCGTGGATTCCCCGCTGGGAGGCGGGCGAACCGACGCCGCTGGTGATCCTGCTCGACATCAACATGCCCAAGGTGGACGGACTGGAGGTGGTGCGACAACTCAAGCTGCATCCGGTTCTGCGCGTCATTCCAGTGGTCATGCTCACCACTTCCGACGTTTCCCCCGACGTGAAGGCCGCATATCTGAACGGCGCGAATTCCTACATTGTCAAGCCAGTGGATTTTGACAAGTTCGCGCACGTGACTACACAAATCGAGTTGTATTGGGCAGTGCTGAACAAGTGCGCGGACTGAGGTCCGACGCTTGAGGCAGGGGACGCTACCCGAACCTGCGTGTGATTCAATGGCAATGTGCGCATTGCGCTGCAAGGTACTTGCGCCCACACCTACGACGTGCGTCCACGCCTACGAGTTTGTTCTACTAGTTTGTTCTACTATTATGTACAGCAACAACAATCAAGGGAGATTCCGATGACGCCAGCCAGCCGCATGCCGGTGTTTTTCGCCGTACTTGTTTTCGCCTTGTTGTCGCCCGCGCACGCGCAAGTGGGCGAGAGCGCCGGCGACTATCCCAACAAAACCATACGCCTGATTGTGCCGTTTCCCGCCGGCAGTGGCCCTGACGCCAACGCGCGCGTGCTGATCGGCGGACTGGCGCGTACGCTGGGGCAGCAACTGGTGATCGACAATCGTCCGGGCGCGAGCGGCATTATCGGCACGCAGCTTGCGACGAAATCTCCCGCCGACGGTTATACGCTGCTGCTCGGCACGGCATCGGTGTTTGGCGCGGTGCCCACGCTGTATGAAAAACTGCCGTTCGATCTGGATCGCGATTTCATTCCGGTCAGCATGATCGAGCTGCTGCCGTGCGCGC
>VFLF01000320.1 GCA_009885185.1 Nitrosomonadales bacterium
TGTGCCCGGCGGCTTGCGGCAGGTGCGGCTGACCACCGTGCCGTCCCTCAGCGTCACGTCGATCGCCACGTGCATCTTGCGTGTGTCTTTGGAAATAGTCGCGTCCTGCACCAGCGTGATTTTGTCGAGCAGTGTCGTCATGTCCCTGCTAAAGCGCCGCTCATCGATAAACGTGTTGCCGCCGATCACGCCATCGAGCAGCGCCGCCGCCGTGACATACTGAAAGCTGAATTTTCCTTCAAGGCCATTGTGCGGCTGGGGACGGTCGGCGTCGGTAATTTCCGGCGTGACGATGCGCACGGAACGTATCTTCCCCGCGTCACTGATCGATGCGCGCGCATCGAGCGCGGCGGCAATCGCAAAGTGCGTCGGATACTTCGACGGATAAAACTTGATCGCCATGCCGGGATCCACGCAGCGATACGGCTTGCCGTACTGCATCAGCAGCTCGTAATCAAAATGCGATGGGAAGAAGGTATCGACGTAACCGCGCGGCACACCCAATATATCCAGGTTAGCGGTAAAGCCGCGCGCGGCCAGCGCAGCGGCCTCCACGCCCGCGGCAGCCACGTTGCCGCAGTGTGTGCATTTCACCATCGAGCCGGTGTTGGCGGACAAGCCGCCGCAGCGCGATGCGGCGATACCCAGGGCGTGCGCGAGTTGTTCGGGGGTCAGCTTCATCATATGCGCCGCCGCCACGGTGGAACCCATCACGCCGATCACCCCCGGCGTGTGAAACGGCAGCGAACCGCGCTTGGGATCGGCAGCCAGCAACACGCGGCCCTGCATCTCAAAACCCTTGGCGCAGGCGGCGATGATGTCACGGCCATCGGTATGGCGCGATTCCGCCAATGCAAACGCCACCGGCACCGTGGGCGACACGGCATGCGTCGGCGGATTCGACATCGGCTCGAAATCGAGCACGTGCATCGACGCCGCGTTGACGTAAGCGGCCTCCACCGGCGTGGTCTTGAAGCCAAAGCCCCATACGGTCGCGCGCTGCGCGCGCCCCTGATTGGCGGCAAAGTCGGCAAGGATGCGCGGCGGCGCTTCGGCGCTGCCCGCCATCGCCACGGCCACGCCGTCGGCGATCAGGCGTTTCACCATCGCGATGGTGTCGGCGCCCAGATCGGCATACTTGATCGGGCAGACACGCTCGGCGATGGCCAAGGTGGGATTGTCGAGGGTCATGGCAAGTGATGAAGGGAATGGATTGCTGGGATTGTTGGGGTTGTTGGTCTTGCGGGGCCGCCTGCGCGAGGCGTGATTATAATGGGACATCGTTTTTTCACGGAATGCAAAAATGAAACACTCATGCTTGCTGGCGCTGGCGGGCTGCTGGCTCGCCAGCGCGGCCGCGCAGACGGCAAACGCCGCCTACCCCACGAAACGCATCGAAGTCGTCGCCGCGGGCGCCGCCGGCGGCGGACTGGATGCGGCGGGCCGCGCGCTCGACCGCGCGCTGCACGAGGCCAAACTCATCGACCAGCCGATGACCATTACCAATATTCAGGGCGCCGCCGGCGACGCGGCGAAAAATTACGTGCATCAAAAGAAAGGTGATGCACACGTGCTCTACGTGGAAAGCAACCGCATATTCCAGAACAAGATACTCGGCACCACGCCACTGGGCACGGACGATTTCGTGCCGCTGGCGCGGCTGGTGACCGAGTATCTGGTGTGGGCGGTGCGCGCCGACACGCCGCGCACGGCCAAAGACATACTCGATCAGATCAAGGGCGATCCCGCGTCCGCGGCCTTCGGCGTCGGCTCATCGCCCAGCAACGATTACTTCAACATCGTGCGCCCCGCCATGCAATACGGCGCGGACTACAAAAAGCTGCGCATCGCGTCATTCAAGAGCGGCGGCAACCTGATGATTCAGTTGTTGGGCGGCCATGTGCCGGTGATCTCCACCACGGCCTCCGAGGCGATGGAGCATGTCAAAACCGGCAAGGTGCGCTTGATCGCCACCTCCGCGCCGTCCCCGCAGGGCGGCGATTTGAAGGGCGTGCCGCACTGGCGCGGCATGGGCATCGACATGCACATTCTGCACTGGCGCGGCCTGTTCGCGCCCGCCGGCACGCCGCGCGAGGTGGTGGCGTTCTGGGATGATCGTCTCGGCAAACTAATGAAAACCGAGGTGTGGAAAAAAGTGCTGGAGCAATACGGCTGGGCCGATGCATTCGCCGATTCGGCAACGTTTCGCAAGGAACTGGAAGCGGAGCGCGACGTGACGGCGAAGCTGCTGCGCGAACTGGGCTTCGCCAAATAGAAGCAATTATCGTAGGGCGTCAATAAGCCTGTCCCGAGCTTGTCGAAGGGCGTAGTGCATTGCGCCGCAAGTGAAGCGGCGAAACCGAGGGCGGCGCAATGCCCTTCGGTTATTGCGCCCTACACAAACCGTCGGTGGATGCACAGCCGTTAAGAAAAGCGCCCGCGCCGAGCGCCGCCATGCCTGCCAAAAATTCACGCCGATTCAGTTCCCGCACGTACTTCTCCATATCCCCTCCATGAAATTATTGTTTAAAAAAATAGTTACATCAACCTTCGTGCAACACGGCCACTGCTATTGCGCGCAACTTTGCTTTTTGTATTTTGTTGCCATTGGCGCTCGGCGTAAATGGAAACGCATCGATTCCCAGCACGTGATGCGGCACTTTGTAGTTCGCCATCTGTTTTTTGCAGTGCGCGATTAGCGCCGCCTCATCCACGCCATCTCCGTTTTTCGGCAGCACGAACGCCACCGCCATCGGCCCGCGCTCGCCATCGATGCCGACCACCTGGCTTGCCGACACCGACGGATGCGCGTCGAGCACGGCCTCGATCTCCAGCGGATTGACCAGAAAACCGGAGAGCCGCAGCACGTCGCCGATGCGCGATAAAAATACATAGTCGCCGTTGCCGACGGTATAGCCCAGATCACCGCTTTTAAAAAAGCCGTCATCGGTGAACGCCGCCTTTGTCGCCTCGGCGTTGCCGTAATAGCCCATCATGCAGCTCGGCCCCTTGAATTCAATTTCGCCCGGTTCATTGTGCGGCAGAAGGTTGCCGCTCTCGGTGTGGCGGGCGCGCACCTGTGTCGCGGCGGTAATCAATTTTCCGCCGCCGACTTCGCGTTGCTCTGGCGGCAAATGCAGGGGCTGACGCGACAGCACCGCCTGCATCTCGCTCGATCCGTAGATGCCCACCAGCTTCAGCCCGCGCGTCTCGGCGGGCTGCGCCTGCCCCGCGCGCGCGCCCAGCACCATGCGCACACTCGGATACGGGATCGGCTCATTCGACAGCGCCAGCAACTGCGCGACGATATCGCCAGTGGCAGGGAAGTGCGTGACCGCATAACGATGTATCGCGCGCGCCGCGTCGGCGGCATCGAACGTGGGCATCATCACCAACGGTCGCGCGCCCGCGAGCGGGCTTAGCGCGTGGCTCATGCCAAAGGTGCCGCACATCGGCACGGTCAGCAGCGTCACCGCGCCGTCGTCGCCGTAGCCGAAACCGCGCGCGGCTTCGGCCGCGTGGCTGGCGATCGACGCCTGATGATGCAACACGAATTTCGGCAGTTTGGTGGTGCCGGAGGTGGTAAAAATCAAACAGTCGAGATCGGGTCGTGCGAGATCGTGCGGGTACGGTGCGCACTGCGCCAGATCGCGGTAATCCGTGACCGGATGACCGAGGTCTGCGTGATTCACCACCGGCTCGCCGGATTCGCCATAGGCGACGATGGCTTTTAAATCGCTGAGCGCCGCCACGCCCGCGTCGCGCAGGATGCCGTCGAAATCAATGCCGCGATAACCCGGCCAGTAGACCAACACCTTGGCGCCGGAGCGCCCCACGATATCGGCGATTTCACTGGAACGAAAGCGCGTATTCACCGCCACGGTGATAGCACCCAGCCGCGCCGCCGCAAAAAAACACGCCAGCCACGCCGGCACGTTAGGCAACCACACCGCCACGCGATCGCCCTCGCGCACGCCCAGATCGTAAAGGCCCTGCGCCACGCGCCGTGATTCGTCGTCGAGTGCTGCGGCGGGAACGGGTTTGTCGCGGTCAAACAGCGCAACGCCGCCCGCGGCAACGCGACGCGTCATGAGTTCTGTGAGTGTTTGTGGATTCATTCTGCTTTCATCCCCACGGCTTTGACCAGCTTGCCGTAGCGCGCCAGTTCGGATTTGATCATCTCGCCCAGTTGTTGCGGCGTGCCGGCTTCGGGCTCGTAGCCTTGCGCGGCAAGGCGCTCGCGTGCTTCCGGCGATTTGAGGGTATTGATAATTTCGGCGTTGAGTCTGTCCACCGCAACCTTGTTGGTGGCGCGCGGCGCGACCATCGCATTCCAGCCGCGCATGTCGTAGCCGGGCACGCCGGATTCCGCAATGGTGGGCGTGGTGGCCGCCAGCGGGGAGCGTTTTGCGCTGGTCACCGCCAGTAGGCGCAGGCGGCCATTGCGCACGAATGCCTGCACCGCCGCCATGCTGGTAAACGTCATCGACACCTGCCCGCCGACGAGATCAGTCAGTGCAATGGCGCTGCCTTTGTACGGAATGTGGCGCAGGTCGATGCCCGCCATGGTGTTCAACAACTCGCCGCAAA
>VFLF01000927.1 GCA_009885185.1 Nitrosomonadales bacterium
CATGGCAAGCACTTCCGCCTCTTCGTAACCCAGCATCCTGCAAAATTTGCGATTGACGTGCAGGAACCGGCCATCGGGGTCCGAATACGTTATTCCAACCGCAGCCTGCTCGAACGTGGCGCGAAAGCGTTCATCACTGGAACGGGCATTGCGCCCGGCGCGCCGCTCGTTCTCAGCGGATGCCTCGCAACGCGCGGTTTGTGTTTGTCTAAGCATGAATTGACAACCGGCGCGCCGGCAGTCCTGCCTCGCAACGGACGAGCCCGCGGACACAGCGAGGCACCGCATCCCAACCTCGTACCTCAAGCGAATTTAGCAGCGTCCGGAAACGTCCGGACCACCTGGAGGGACGCCATTGTTCCAACTCGAATGCCAGTTTTCCAGTTCGCATGAGGAAGCTGTCCTTTACAGTAGATATAACGGCTCAAATTCCTCGTACTAAAGCCTCCCGCCATCTGACGACAACCAAGGGGTTCCGATCATTCCATTCCCATTGACAATTAAGTACATGTTCTTATTGCACTTTCCAACACTAGAGCACATACCAACCGAGTTACTTGGATTTGTCGATCGCGAAAAACTCACAAGCACCGGCACACTACGTGTATCCGCAGGGACGCGAAAACGTGCCCGCTGCTGTAACCTATGGTGTATGAACACCGTAATTCCACCCCCGATAGTCGTGGCCATCATTGGCCTGCTGATGTGGGGGACGAAAGAAACGCTAAGGGTCGGACAAATCAAATCCGAGCTGCAACTGCCGATAACACTCATTTTGGTCGCCATCGGCCTGCTATTGATGGTGATCGCGGTGGGGCATTTTGTCGCCGCAAGAACCACCATCAATCCGCTGCGCCCCGCCAACGCCACAACGCTTATCACCACCGGCGTCTTTGCCATTTCCAGAAACCCGATTTATCTCGGCGATCTGCTGATCCTCGCCGCGCTAGCCGTGTGGTTGGGCAACATGCTCAATATTGCGCTGCCGGCATTGTTTGTCTGGTACATCAATCGCTTTCAGATCGCGCCGGAAGAACGCGCGCTGCGTGAGAAATTCGGCGCGGCGTATGATGCCTATTGTTCACGCGTCAGGCGCTGGCTGTAAGCGCGCGGGGTAAATGCCGGGCGTGGAACCCTCGATCACTACCGCGCCGACCGCCTTGGCGTAATAATCCGCCGGCCCCACGCCGCCGATGATCGAATACGCATAGCCTTGGGCCCGTTGTGCATGCAGCGCGGCCAGCAACAGGGCGCGACCGATGCCGCGGCCACGCTGATCTTCGGCCACACCGGTGGGGCCAAAGAAATTCGCGCAGGTCGCGTCATAACAGGCAAAGCCCACGACAGCCTGTCCGCGCAATGCGATAAAACATGTCGCCGGCTCGTGCGTGAAGGCCGTTTCCGTTTCTGCCGCCCACGACGGAAAGTCCGCGCGCACCCACGCCAATAGTGGCAACTTGTCCTCTGCCCGCACGCGCCGTATGAGGCAGCTGTGGCGTGCGGCCGCGACCAGTGCAGGCTCCAGCGGCGGAAGATCGTAAAGTTTCACCAGCATGTCCGGCATGAATGCAACCCTGTTTTTCAAGTCAACATTTTCCCGCTTGGGTTTATCCGCGCCACCACACAATGCCGTAGCCCGCGGCCGCGCCGATGGCCGCATACACCACCGCCAACATGCGATAACGGCGCATGGCGCGTTGATGTTCCTCGGGGGTGACATAGGCGCCGCCGTATTCGTCGGTGTGCCTCATATGCAGGTGGTACGCGACGCGCCAGCCGACCGACGCGGCCAGCGTCACGCAAGCAGCTACCCATATCCATCCCAGCGACTCCCGCAGCCGCGAGGTAACGACAATCGCGAATAGGATCGTAAGAATGATTGGCCCACCGAGAAAAGGCACGCCACCGTGTCCGTTAGGCATGATTGACTCCGATCTTTATCGCTACGCCTCGTTCACTGCGGCTGCACACCCGCTTCGCGGATCACCTTGCCCCACTTCGCCACGTCGCTTTTGATATGCGCGGCAAACTCCGCCGGGGTATTGGCCGACGGCGCAAAACCCATGTCGATCAGGCGCTGGCGCATGTCCGGCGCGTTAATGTGTTTGGTCCACACCTCGTGCAGGCGCGTGATGATCGCGGGCGGCGTCCCCGCCGGCGCGACCAGGCCCCAATACGGGTCGGCTTCGACTCCCTTGATTCCGGCCTCGATCAGCGTCGGAATCTCCGGCAGGCCGGGGTAGCGTTTGGCGCCGGTGATGGCCAGCGCGCGCGCCTTGCCCGCCTTGACGTGCGGCGCGATGGTGGCCGGCGTGTTGAAACTCATCGCCACTTCGCCCGCGAGCAGCGCCGCCACCGACGGCCCGCCGCCTTTGTACGGCACGTGGATCGCGTTGATGCCGGTGATCGATTTGAACAACTCCTGCGACAGATGAATGGCAGTGCCGCTGCCGGCGGAACTGAAGGTGAGTTGTCCGGGGCGCGCTTTCGCCAGCGCGATCAGTTCGTTGGCGTTTTTCACCGGCACCGACGGATGCACCAGCAGAATCAAAGGCGACGATGCGATCAGCGTCACCGCCGCGAAGTCCTTCACCGCGTCGTACGGCAGCTTGTTGAACAGCCCCGGATTGATGGTAAGCGCGGTATCGATCACACCCAGCGTATAGCCGTCGGGCGCCGCGCGCGCGATGGCCTGTGTGCCGATGGTGGCATTGCCGCCGGCGCGGTTATCCACCACGAATTGCTGGCCGGTTTCCTCGCTCGCTTTCGCGCCGATCAGGCGCGCGAGTATGTCCGAGCCGCCGCCGGGCGCGTAGGTGACGATCACGCGCACGGTGCGCGACGGATATCCGCCGGCGGCGGGTTGCGCCCACGCGCTTGCCGCCATCGACAGCAACATCGTTACGCTTATCCATTGCTTCATGTCACTTTGCCTCATTTCCGTATTGGTTCATCAGGGTATCGTGTAGGTGACTAACCACCACTGTCGTTCCGGCGAAGGCGGGAATAACAGGGCTTCTTTTGCATGCTTTGCAAATGGCATGGCATTCGTGTCCACTCCCTAAAGAAATCTTAAAATTATATTTAAAAACAAATACTTACACTATCTCCATCCTCTAATCCGCTTTCGCGCCGGAAGCCTTGATTAACTTGCCCCACTTCACGATTTCCGTTTCGACATACGCGGCCAGTTCGCGTGGCGCCATCGGCATTGCGTCCGCGCCCAAACCCAGCATGCGCTCTTTCACGTCCGCCAGTTTCAGCGCGGCGTTCACCTCGCTGTTCAGTTTGTTGACGATGGCCGCGGGCGTGCGCGCGGGAGCGAACAACGCGAACCAGGAGGTTGCCTCGTAGCCGGGCAAGCCGCTTTCCGCGATGGTCGGCAGCTCCGGCGCGGCAGCTGAACGCCTGGCACTGGTCACCGCCAGTGCCCGCAGTTTGCCGGCGCGCACATGCGGCATCGCCGAGGCCATGTTGCCGAACATGATCGTCACCTGCCCCGCCAGCAGATCAGTCAGCGCGGGCGCGCTGCCTTTGTACGGCACATGCACCATGCTGGTACCCGTCATCGAATTAAACAGCACCGTGGACAAATGCGTGGCGCTGCCGCTGCCGGCCGAGCCGTAGTTGATTTTGCCGGGCCGCTCTTTCGCATAGGCGATGAACTCCTTCACCGACTGCGACGGTATCGACGGGTGCAGCACCAGCACGCTCGGAATCACGCCCACCATCGCCACCGGCGCGAAATCGCGCACCGTGTCGTAAGGCATTTTGGGAAACAAACTGGGATTGGTAACATGCGTGGTAAAACAAATCAGCAGCGTATGGCCATCGGCATCGGCACGCGCGACGATTTCGCTGCCGATCATGCCGCTCGCCCCTGCCCGGTTGTCGATGATGACCTGCTGGCGCAGCGTGTCCGTGAGCTTCATCGCAATGATGCGGCCCAGTATGTCGGTACCGCCGCCGGGTGGTGCGGGCACCACCAGTCTGACGGGGCGGGAGGGATAATTGGGGTAGCTCTGCGCGTGCGCCGCCATGGCTGCCAATGCCACAACCGCCGGCAACGACGCCTTGAGCGTCTTGAATAAGCCCATCGTTTCCCCTCCTCTTCACTTATTCTAACCGCCGCGCCGCGTTACAATGGGATTTTATCGTCTCACTGAACGACTGACAGATTGGAACGCACCATGAGCATGATGTTACTGGATCAGGAAACCAAAGACGCGCTTCAGCAGTTGTATGGCGAAACCATCGAAGCGATGGAACTCGCCAAAAAAAGCCCGGATCTCGATGATCTCGCAGCGACGTTCGCAGTGGCCTTGCTGAAACTCGGCCTTGCCACCGGATTTGTCGAACAAAAATATCCCGGCTTCGCCAAGGACGTGGAGGAGAAACGCGAGCGCGTGATCGCCGCTTTGACGCAGGCCCAGGCGCAGGAGCAGGCGGCGAAGCACTAACGCGCCATCGGTCGAAATGCGCATGACGGATTCGATCATTTATCTCGACAACGCCGCCACCACGCCGGTCGACCCGCGCGTGGTGGATGCCATGCTGCCGTATCTGCGGGAGCAATTCGGCAACCCGGCCAGCAGCACGCACGCTGTCGGCCAGAGCGCGTCACGCGCGGTGGAACGCGCGCGTGAACAGGTCGCCGCGCTGATCAACGCCAGCCCGGCAGAAATTATCTGGACTTCCGGCGCCACCGAATCCAACAATCTCGCAATCAAGGGTGCCGCGTTCGCAAATGCCCAACGCGGCAAACACCTGGTGACCGTGGCCACCGAGCACAAAGCCGTGCTCGACACCATGCACTGGCTTGAAACGCAAGGCTTTGAAGCGACCGTGCTGGCGCCGGATGCGAACGGTTTAATCGCACCGGACGCCTTCGCCAACAGCTTGCACCCGGACACCACGCTCGCCTCGGTGATGCTGCTGAACAACGAAATCGGCGTGATTCAGGATATCGCCGCGCTGGGCAGGATTTGCCGCGAGCGCGGCGTGCTGTTTCATGTCGATGCGGCGCAGGCCTCCGGCAAGCTGCCGATCGATCTGGCCGCGCTGCCGGTGGATTTGATGTCGCTCACCGCGCACAAAACCTACGGACCGAAGGGCATCGGCGCACTGTATGTGAGCGCAACCGCGCGTGGCCGCATCGAGTGCCAGATGCACGGCGGCGGCCACGAGCGCGGCCTGCGCTCCGGCACGCTCGCCACGCACCAGATCGTTGGCATGGGCGAGTGTTTTCGGCTGGCGCACGAGGAAATGGCAACCGAAGTGCCGCGCATCCGCGCGCAACGCGACCATCTGTGGGCGGCCCTGCGCGAGATCGACGGCGTGCGTCTGAACGGCAGTCTGCAGCAACGCGTCGCCCACAATCTCAATATCAGCATCGCCGATTGCGATCTGGATCTATCCACGATGACCGACATCGCGATGTCGTCAGCCTCGGCCTGCATCGCCGGGCAGGCGTCGCATGTGATCGCGGCGCTGGGAGGGGACGCCTCCGCCATTGTCCTGCGCATCACGCTGGGCCGTTTTAACACCGATGCTGAAATAGATTTTGCTGCAGGTTACCTGCGCGATAAAATCAGCGATTGCCGCGCCGGCACCCGCAAGGCAGCCTGAACAGGACAGCAATATGGAAGACCTAGATCTTGATTTTGTAACCGAACCAGAAAAAAAGATTGTTTATGACCCCGAGGTCGCTCGCGTTTTTTTCAAGGCGTCCGGGGTCACGCTCAAGGCCCCGAAGGACAGCACCCTGTTTTCCGAGAAAGCGCCGGGCGACAAAATGTACTTTCTCGCCGCCGGCGAGATCACGCTCAGCCTCGGCGGCAAAAATCTGGATGTCTTGCGCGCCGGAGAAATCGTCGGCGAGATGTCCGCGATCCTGGGCACGCCACGCACCGCCACCGCGACGGCCCGCACCGATTGCATCCTGATCGGCATGGCGCGGGAACAGTTTTTCGAGGGGCTGCAGCGGCAGCCGGAATTCGCGCTGATGCTGATGCGCATGATCCTCGCCCGGCTGCGGCTCGCCTTGTCCATGCTGCGCGTACGCGGGCTCACCGGCGAAGGCGCGGGAAAACTCGGCCGCGTGCTGGACGGCAACCTGCTTAAAGCCATCGCCGCATCCGTCAGCAAGGCGCAGCACGTCCGCTTCCCCAAGGATCGCCCGATTCTCGTCGAAGGCGGCAGCGGCTCGGTGATGTACGTGGTCATGGAAGGCAGCGCCTCCATAGCCATCAAAGGCACGGTGGTCGAAACCGTCGGTGTCGGCGGCATTTTTGGCGAAATGGCCCTGGTGGACGATGCGACGCGCGCAGCTTCAGCCACCGCCACCAGCGACTGCACGCTGCTTGCTATCGACCGCCCGACC
>VFLF01000202.1 GCA_009885185.1 Nitrosomonadales bacterium
AGCGGTGTGGCACACCGACATGAGCTACAACGATCTCACCCCCATCGGCAGCGCGCTCTACGCGATTGAAGTGCCGCCGGCGGGCGGCAACACCGGCTTCTCCAATATGTATCAGGCGTTCGATACGCTGCCCGCAGTATTAAAGCGCGCGATCATCGGCAAAACCTGCCGTCACGATTCCAGCCGCAACAGCGCGGGCGAACTGCGCAAGGGCTTCAAGGAAGTCACCGACCCGCGCGAGGCGCCCGGCGCGAACCATCCGCTGATCCGCACGCATCCGGAAACCCGGCGCAACGCGCTGTTTCTCGGTCGCCGCCAGTCGGCCTACATCAACGGCCTGCCTCTGGACGAAAGCGAAGACCTGTTGAACCGCCTGTGGGCGCATGCCACGCAAAAAGAATTCGAGTGGTATCAGGTATGGACCGTCGGCGATCTGATTCTGTGGGACAACCGCTGCGTGATGCACCGGCGCGATTCGTTTGATCCTGAGTCGCGGCGACTGATGCATCGCACGCAGATCAAGGGGGGGCGGCCATTTTTTGATGCAGCGACGCTGGCGGCTTGAGGCATTGAAAATAAAGTCCCTTCCCGCTACAGAAGGTATCGCGTTTCACGCTAATTTTATTGGGATGTTATCCGACTTGATGGAATGCGGCGTTTTCGCCGTATAAAGCTAGGGTGTATACAAACAACTTTCCTCCCTACTTTGAGTCACGATCAGCCGATGAAATCCCTGCTACGCGCGTTTTCGATCATCCACGGCCTCATGGCAATTCTCTTTGCCTGCGCCGCACTCATGCTCGTTATCATCGCCGCTAAGGTTGGTTGGCTGGCCTTTGCAGGTGGATTGGACCGCACTTCCGCGCAGCAGATTATTGAAGCTGTCGGTCTGCTGGCAGCGGCAGTGGTGGCGCTACAGATAGCGCAGACTGTCGCCGAAGAGGAGGTCGTACGCGACGCTCACATTAGTGGGCCTACCCGCGTGCGGCGTTTCCTGTCAAGGTTTCTCGTTGTCGTTGTTGTGGCGCTGACCATTGAGGGTTTGGTCGCAACTTTTAAGGCGGCGAACGAAAACCCTGCACACATGCTGTACGCAGCAAGCATGGTGCTTTCCGTCGGAGTTCTACTCGCAGGCTGGGGAGTATTCGTCCGCATGAATCGTTACGCCGAAGAACTTGAACCGGAGGCCATGGCGGAAGCGAAGCGTGAAGACAAAAAACTCAAGTGACCATCCCAAGCGCGACCTAACCCCTCGGTTGAGAGCGGACCGTCTTCGGAGACCGCTCCACGCGAACGTTACGCAAGCTCAATACCCCCGAATTGTAATAACCTGTAACCCGCCGCCCGCCTGAAACACTTGGTTACACCTCCCGTACAACCGCTTACAACCTCGCCCCGCCAGCGGTAGTCAACCGCTCCGCTCCGCCGTTATTGTTCTCACGGGCGCGCACTTTGCGCCCCGGTCAACTTAACGGATGGAGGTGCATCATGAAAACGACTCTCAAAACGCTGGCGGCAGCATCGGTACTGGCGGTGGCAACTCTGGGCACGGCGCAGGCCGACGGTTCGCGCGGATATGACCAGGCTACGGTGCATCCGGGCAACGGCTGGGCGTACGGCCACAACCGGCATCCGCTGGAAGGCCTGCGCGAAATCAATGCGCGCCAGGAAAGACAGCGCGCGCGCATCGAGCACGGCTTTCATCGCGGCGCGATCACGCGCTGGGAATTCCGCCGCCTGATGGCCGAGCAGCACGACATACAGGCAATGGAGCGCGCGTTTGTGTCGGACGGTTTTCTGCATCCGCGTGAACGTGCGGAACTGCATCGCCGGCTGGACATCGCGGGCAGCCATATCTGGCAAGAGGCGCGCGATAACGAGCGGCGTTATCGGTAACGGGCGCGGCGGCGTGACACCTCACGCCGCCGCCTCGCCGTTATTCCCGCGCAGAGCCTGTCCTCGAATGCTTTAATCGGGGACAGGCTCTGCGCGGGAACGACGGGGTTGGTGTGTTCCTCGACAGAAGCTACCGACCCGTTCGCGTGCTGCTTACTGCGGCTTAAACCCGATCTCGCGCGCGAGTTTTCCCCACTTGTCGAAATCGCGGCGGATGGTGTCGGTGAAAAACTCCGGCGATTCGGTGTGCAGATCGAGGCCGAGCATCGCCGCTTTCTCGCGGATATCCGGCATGCGCATAGCGGCGTTCATTTCGCGATTGAGAAACGCGATTTGATCCTTAGCCATGCCCGCCGGCGCGATGGCGCCGAACCAGCCACCGGACTGGAAGCCGGGCACGGTTTCGGCGAGCGTCGGCCACTGCGGGTAATTCGGCGCGCGCGTCTCGCGCGCCACGCCAAGGATGCGCAGCCGCCCTGACACGGCGTGCGGCTGCACGGTGATGAAGGCGGAGAGCGTAGCGTCGATACGCCCACCGATGAGATCAGTGACGATCAGCCCGGCGTTTTTGAACGGCACGTGGTAGTAGGTGAAGCCCGCCTCCTTGCGGAACAACTCGGTGGCGAAATGCAAAAACGCGCCTTCGCCGTTGGTGCCGAAGTTGAGCTTGCCGGGATGCGCCTTGCCGTAGGTGATGAGTTCGCGCGCGGTCTTGAACGGCACATTGGGATGCACCGCCAGCGCGAGAAAATTCGACGCCATCAGCGCCACCGGAGCGAAATCCTTGAGCGAATCGTAGGCGACTTTCTTGTACGCCAGCGGCACGATCACCATGTTGCCGCCCTGCCCGCAGCCGATGGTGTAGCCGTCGGTCGGAGCGTTGGCGATAAATTGCAGCCCGATCTGCCCCACCGCACCGGGGCGGTTATCCATCACAAAGCCATGGCCGGTTTTCTCCAAGACCTTGTGGCCGATCAGCCGCAACATCGTGTCGCAGGTGTCGCCCGGCGCGCCGGGGATGATGACGCGGATGGGTTTGGCGGGATATGCTTGCGCACTTACGCCGCCATACAAAAAGAACAATAAAAACAAATAGTTACGAATCATGCTTGTGGCTATCACAAACACCTCCGAACTGTTTTATTTCGTCACGTTACTGCGGCTTGAAACCTATGTCCTTCGCCAGCTTGCCCCACAGCGCGAAATCGCGGCGGATCACGTCCGTAAAATACTCCGGCGATTCGGTATGGATTTCCAGACCGAAGGCGGTGAGTTTTTCGCGCACGTCCGGCAGTTTCATCGCGGCGTTGAACTCGCGGTTGAGCAGCGCGATGATGTCCTTGGGCACGCCCGCCGGCGCGATAAAACCGAACCAGCCGCCCGAGGTGTAACCCGGCACGGTCTCGGCGATGGTCGGATAGTTGGGGTAGTTGGGCGCGCGCGTCGCCCGCGCCACGCCAAGGATTTTCAGCCGTCCGGTCACCGCGTGCGGCTGCACCGAGATGAACGAACCCAGCGTGGCATCGATGCGCCCGCCCATGATGTCGGTAAAAATCGCCGATGTGCTTTTGAACGGCACGTGCAGGTAGGTGAACCCCGCTTCCTTGCGGAACAATTCGGTGGCGAAATGCAAAAACGCGCCTTCGCCGGTAGTGCCGAAGGTCAGCTTGCCCGGGTTCGCCTTGGCGTAGGTAATCAGATCGCGCACATTTTTGAACGGCACGCTGGGATGCACCGCCAGCGCCAGAAAGTTCGACGCCATCAGCGCGATCGGCGCGAAATCCTTGTGGGTGTCGTAAGCGACTTTCTTGTGGGAGATCGGCACCACCACCATGTTGCCGCCCTGCCCGCAACCGATGGTGTAACCGTCGGTCGGTGCGCGCGCAATCAGCTCCAGGCCCAGTTGCCCGCCCGCGCCGGGACGATTGTCCACCGCGAACACCTGACCGAGTTTTTCACCGGCCCTGTGACCCACCAGCCTTGACAATACATCGCACGAATCGCCCGCGGCGGCGGGGATGATGACGCGAATG
>VFLF01000883.1 GCA_009885185.1 Nitrosomonadales bacterium
CACTGATCGACATTACGGAACGGGTACGGGCGGAACAGGAAGTGACGCTGCTTAACGTTGAACTGGAACGCCGTGTCGCTGATCGCACACGCGAACTAAACAAGGCCAACCGCGAGTTGGAGGCCTTCAGTTACTCGGTGTCGCACGATTTGCGCGCACCGGTAAGAAGCATCACCGGGTTCAGCGATATTCTATTAAAGCGGTATGCGTCCGGGCTGGACGAAGAAGGGCTGGCGCACTTGCGGCGGGTGCAGCGCGCGGCGATGCGCATGCAGGAGATGATCGACGGACTGCTGGACCTTGCGCGCATTGGACGCAATCCGCTGAAGCTCGAGCCGGTCAATCTGAGCGTTATCGTCAGTGACATACTCGCGCAACTCCAGGAAGCGACCCCGGAGCGGACGGTGGAAGTCGATGTGGCGGCTGACATTCATGCGCATGGCGACCGGCGCCTGTTGCATGCGGCTCTCGATAATCTGCTGCGCAATGCCTGGAAATTTACCGCCAAGACCGAGCGCGCGCACATCGACTTTGGCAGCTTTCAGCGCGATGGAGATGCCGTGTATTTCGTCAAGGACAACGGCGCGGGTTTTGAGATGAAATACGCGAAAAAATTGTTCGGCGCGTTCCAGCGGCTGCATCGCAGCGATGAGTTCGAAGGCACCGGCGTGGGCCTCGCCACCGTTCAGCGCATTATCGCGAGTCACGCTGGCGACATCTGGGCGGAAGCGGAGATGGGATGCGGCGCCTGTTTCTTTTTTACGCTGGCGCGTGGAGGGAATTTAGCGGAGGGGGCGTCAACGTCAGCACCGATACCGCCATGAGTCTGCCGCCGGCGGAGCGTGGTCGCGTCGGCGCGCCTTCTTGAGAGACGACTAGGCGACGGCGATTTGCTGGGCTGCGCGGTAACTGACAGTGCCGCCATCCGGCGTGTAGGCGGCAGGCAGGCGCGCAGAGGAAAACAGCGTGGACAGCGCGCGCTGTGTGGTTTGCATGTGCGCGGAAATCAGCAGGCCGTTGCTGATGTTGATTTGATTCGCCGTGGTTGCCCCTTGCATCAACGTCAGCCACTGATCGCATTCAGCACATTCGCCGCTTTCACCCGCGTAGTGCTCGTTCAGCAGGCGTTCCATGCCCGCACGATCCGGCGTCAGGCCTCGGCTGCGCAACAGTTGCAGACGCTGTTCGCCAAGCCGGGTGAGTTCGAGCAGCCATCGCGCTTTCGACTCGGCGCATGTCGCGAGTTCATCAATCCGGCCCTTGATCAGTAGTTGCTGCTCTTCGCGCAGCACCTCGGTAAATGAATGCAGCGCGTCGTTCTCGGCGCGCAAGGTATCGCACAGGCTATGGCGGTTTAGCGGCATGCAGGCTCCCGGTTACGAAGTCCGGTGCGCGGCGATCAGTTCCTGCACCGTTTGCAGCAGACGATCTGCCACTTTATCGGCGTCCACCTTGAAATGGCCGCTGCTGATGGCTTCTTTCAGTTCCGCGACGCGCGCGGAATTGACAGCCGGCGTGTCGGCCATGCCGCGCTGGATGCTTTGCAACTGTGCGGATAACGGACTGAGTTGTACGTGGGCGCTTTGCGCGGCAGCCGTGTTGTCGTCCGGCCGTCTTTTGGGCAGCCGTCCCGTATCTTCCAGACTCTGGCCGCCGATTATGGATTTTGCGCTGTTGTCGATTTTCATGATTTATATCCTTCCACTTTCAAGTTATTGGCTATAACGGCCACTGTGGGCAGAGACTTTAGGACTTTGGTGAATTATTTTTCAGTGTATCCATCGATGATGCGGTGTAATCGATATAAGTAGCTGTTTTTAAACATTATTTGGAAACCTCGATAATGCCGTTGGCGCGTGCGATGCCGCTCACCGTTTGACCGGACCCGGTGCGCACCTGCGCCACCTGTCCATCTTGTGCGTTGTTCAGCGCCTTGCCCTCGGCGCTGACGCGAAAGCCCCGTCCCGACGAATGCAACACCACCGTCTGGCCCTGCTGAACCACGAGGGCCCTGCGTAACGCATCGCGGCTGAGCGGCTGGCCAGCGGTCAGTGCCACCGCCATGATGCCGCCCGCGGCCTGCTCCGGTTCCGTCAAAACGCCCGCCGGCAACTGCGTGAGATCACCGTTTTGCAAGGCGAGGTCGCCGGCGCTCAGCGTGTGTCCCTGTGACACCGCGCGGTTGAGCACCACGTAGCTGCCGGTGACCGCGACATGAACCGTGACAAAAACCTGCCACGCGCGTTCCGCCGTGCAGCGCACGCTGACCGCGGTTTGCCCCCACACGCGCGCGCCGGCGGGCAGCGCATAGTCCAGCGCGGAACAGGCCGGCAGCACCACCCGCGAATCAATCGGCGTGACGGTAAAGCCGAACTTGTGAGGCGAGCCTGCGGTCTGCGCACGCAGAAATTGTTCAATGCCTTGATAGATGGTTGCGAGATCCTGACGTGCAACCGTCTGCGCACGCGCGGTATGGATGACCGCCAGCGTGAGAACGCAGGTAAAAACCAACAGACCAAAATAACGCTGAGGGATGTTCATGGCGGCCGGACTCCACAGGGGCAGGGAATTGGCGGTCATTGTGCCGCCGGCACGCGCGGCGGTACGGTCTGAATTGGGCGGCTTTTTACCCGGTAATCGTCGCATCGCCGCCGCAGCGCGCTGTCTATGATCGCCACACATGGAAAACCGGCGGTGCTGTCACCACGGGTGCATGAACTGAATTAACGGCACCGCATGCAATAACTTGAACCGCATCTTGGACCGCGACAAAGAACAGGAACCCTGACATGGCAAACCAAATTGATTCGACACTGCAGTTTCATGCGACCGCGCTTAATTTGCGCGCGCAGCGGCAGCAACTGCTGGCGTCGAATATCGCCAACGCCGACACGCCCGGGTACAAGGCGCGCGACATGGATTTTCGCAAGGCGATGCAGGAAGCCGCGACGGGGCAGGCCTCGCACGCAACGTCTGGCGCATCGCTGACGCGCACAGCCGCCGCGCATCTGGCGCCGGTGCCATCCGGCGCGTCTGCGTCCGGCACGGTGAAGTACCGCACCGAGGTGCAGCCCTCGCTGGATGGCAACACCGTCGATATGGATGTCGAGCGCGCGCAGTTCGCCGACAACGCCATCCACTACGAGGCCAATCTGATGTTTCTCAACGGCCAGTTGAAATCGCTGCTGTCCGCCATACAGGGATAAAGGGATAACCATGTCACTCTTTAATGTATTCGAGATTTCCGGCGGAGCGCTGACCGCGCAGTCGCAACGGCTTAATGCGGTGGCGAGCAATCTGGCGAATGCCGACAGCGCCACCGGCCCCGATGGCAAGCCGTACCGCGCCAAGCAGGTGGTATTCAGCACCGTGCCGGTGAACGGTACGGACGCCAGTGGTGTGCGCGTGAGCGGTGTGGTCGAAGACCAGTCGCCGATGAAAAAAATTCATGACCCCAAACACCCGTTGGCCGACGAGCAGGGCTACGTCACCATGCCCAACGTCAACGTGGTCGATGAGATGGTGAACATGATCTCCGCGTCGCGCTCGTACCAGAACAACGTCGAGGTGATGAATAGCGCGAAAGCATTGCTGTTGAAGACCCTCCAACTCGGATCATAAATTGACAAGGTGATGACATGGCTATTGCCCAGAATGTGACTCTACCCGCGGTAACCGGCGCCGCTTCCACGGCTGCGCCACCCGCGGCAACCAGCGCGATTCAGGATCGCTTTCTGAAGCTGCTGGTGACGCAGATGAAAAATCAGGATCCGCTCAATCCGCTCGACAATGCGCAGGTGACCTCGCAACTTGCGCAGATCAACACCGTCAACGGCATCGAAAAGCTCAATGCCACGCTGACGCAGATGTCGTCGTCGTTTCTGTCCGGGCAATCGATGCAATCGGTGTCGCTGATCGGGCGCACGGTACTGGCAGACGGCAACAAGTTGACACTGGCTGCGGGATCGCCGGCACGCGGCGGCGTGCAACTGGATCGCGCCGCGGACAGCGTCAAGATCAGTATCCACGGGCCTGCCGGTAATGTCGTGCGACAGATGGACCTGGGCCCGCGCGGCGCCGGCATGGCGGCGTTCGAATGGGACGGGCGCAATGATGCGGGCGCGACCATGGCGCCCGGTGCTTATACGTTTCAAGTGACTGCACTCGGCGCCGGACAGAACATCGCGGCCACGCCGGTGGCGTCCGGTGTGGTGTCCACCGTGACGCCGGGCGTTGGTGGCGCACGTCTCGGCGTCGATGGCCTGGGCGACATAACA
>VFLF01000516.1 GCA_009885185.1 Nitrosomonadales bacterium
CCTTCGGCGTCGGTATTTAAAATTTCCACCGTTTGCCCGGACATGCTGGTGACGATATCGCCGGGCTTGGTGGCGCGGCCGCCGGGCATGTTTTCGGTGGCGGGAATGATGCCGATGACGTTGATGGCCAAGCGCATTTCGCCCACGGCCTTCAACGTGCCCAATACGCTGCCGGCGCCGCTCATGTCGTATTTCATTTCGTCCATTTCGGCGGCGGGTTTGAGCGAGGTGCCGCCGGTGTCGAAGGTGACGCCCTTGCCGACGAGCACCACGGGCTTTTGTGATTTGGGGCCGTTACGGTATTCGAGCACGATAAGTTTGGGCGGCTCGGCGCTGCCGCGCGCCACCGACAGCAGCGTGCCCATGCCGAGTTTTTTCATCTCGGCGCGGTCGAGGATTTGCGCCTTCATGCCGCTTGCACGATAGCGCTTGGACAGTTCCTTCGCCTTATCCGCGAGATAGGTAGGCGTACAGACGTTGCCCGGCAGATTGCCCAAATCCTTGGCGAGGCTCATGCCGTGGCCGAGTGCCAGGCCCTGTTCGAGGCCGCGTTCGGCGAGACGGCGCTCGCCTGCATTCGCGTAAACAAGCGTCAGCCGTTTGAGCGCCGATGTCCGCGCGTCCGGTTTGCTTTTCATGCGGTCGAAACGGTAGGCCGTCTCGATGGCGATGCATGCCGCCTGCGCCACGCGCCAGGCGATATTGCGTTCTTGCTCGCGTTCATTCGTCAGCGCAAGCGGCGTGAGGTGCAGTTCGGCATCTGTCGCGCCGGTGGACTTGACGGCGCGCAGCGCGGATTGCAGGGCATTGCGATAGGCTTTGGCGTCGAAGGATTTTTCCGGGCCGAGCCCCACCAGCAGCACGCGTTCGCAGGCGAGCGCGGGCAGCCGCTGCAACAAGAGTGTCGTGCCCGCGCGGCCGTCCATGTCGCCCGCTTGCAGCAATTTGGAGAGAGCGCCTTTCGCGGCCTTGTCCAGCGCGGCGGCGGGAACCGAGAGTTTGCGTGACTCGAAAACGCCGACCACCACACAGCCCGATTTTGCAGACGCGGGTGCGCCCTGTTTTGTGCTAAATTCCACGATACTCTCCTCTGCGGATAACCATCGATACAAGGCGTTGATTATCGATGGTTTCTCCGTGAAATGCAAAATGCCCCGATGAAATTTCACAAGTCCCTGCTGCGCGAATTGACGAGCACCGCCTTCGCCACGTTTCTTGTGTTGCTGGGCATCGTGCTGACGACGCAGCTGGTGCGTCTGCTCGGTCAGGCGGCGAGCGGCGCGATCACCTCCACCAGCGTGATCGCCTTGCTGGGTTTCACCGCGCTGAGTTACCTGCCCACGCTGTTGTCGCTGACGTTATTTATCGCGGTGCTGATGACGTTGAGCCGCGCCTATCGCGATTCGGAAATGATAGTGTGGTTTGCCTGCGGCATGAGCCTCACCCGCTGGGTGAAGCCGGTGCTGATGTTCGCAGCGCCGCTGATATTGACCATTGCCGTGCTGGCGCTGGGGTTGTCGCCCTGGGCGGCGGGCCGCGCCGAGGATTTTCGCAAAATCATGGACAGCCGCGACGACGCCTCGACGCTGTCGCCAGGGGTGTTTCGCGAATCGCGCCAGGCCGAGCGCGTGTATTTCGTGGAAGAGGTCTCCGGCGCGCAGAACCTGGTGGCCAACGTGTTCATCAGTTCCACCCAGCACGGCAAGCAGGGCGTGATGGTGGCTCAGCGCGGTTTTCAGGAAATCCACGACAACGGTGACCGTTTCCTGGTGCTGCTCAATGGCCTTCGTTACGAAGGCGAGCCGGGCAAGGCCGATTTCAAGATTTACGAGTTCGAGCGCTACGCCGTGCGCACCGAAACTCGTGAAGCCATCCGCGCGCCGAACACCAAAACCGCATCAACGCTGGAATTGATCGCGCAGCCGGAGCCGCGTTATCTGGGCGAGTTGTCGTGGCGCATCGGCCTGCCGGTCAGCGCGTTGTTGCTGGCGTTGCTGGCGATACCGCTGTCGTTCGTCAACCCACGCGCGGGCCGCTCGATCAACCTGGTGGTGGCCTTGTTGGTGTACATGGTCTATAGCAACCTGCTGTCGATCATGCAGGCGTCCATCGCGCAGTCGCGCGTGAGTCTTGTGCCCGGGTTGATGGCAGTGCATGCCGCGATGCTGATAGTGCTGGTGTTGCTGTTCTACCGCCGACTCCATGTGTTTTCGATTTATCGTCTTTTCAGATGAAGACGCTGCGCCGCTACCTGGCCCGCGAAATCCTGCTGGCGACCACGCTGGTGATGGCGGCGCTGCTGATGCTGTTCGCGTTCTTCGATCTGGTGGAGGAGATCAAGGATCTGGGGCGCGGCACCTACCAGTTGCGCCATGTCGTGCGTCACGTGGTGTTGTCGATTCCCACGCATGTATACGAGCTGTTTCCAATCGCCGCGCTGATCGGCACCCTGTTTGCATTGGCGCAGTTGGTGGCGAATTCGGAATATACGGTGATGCGCACGGCGGGTGTGTCGGTCTCGCGCATGGTGCTGGCGCTGATGAGCGTTGGACTGCTGTTCGCGGTGCTGACATTCGTATTCGGCGAGTTTGTCGGGCCGATGGCGGATCAGGCCGCGCAGCGTTTGCGCTCGCGCGCGATAACCGGCATCGTGGCGCAGGAATTCCGCTCCGGGCTGTGGATGAAAGACGATACCAGCTTTATCAATGTGCAGGAGGTGACGCCGGAGGGCAATCTGAAGGGGGTACGGATTTACGAGTTCGACCGCGACGCGAAATTGCGGCTGGTGAGTTTTGCCGACAGCGGGCGCTACCAGGGCGAACGCCGCTGGTTGCTCGAAGGCATCGTGCAAACCACGTTTACCGATGTACGCACCGCCACCAGCAAGATCGCTTCCGCGAGTTGGCAGTCGGTGCTGGAGCCCAGCCTGCTCAACGTGCTGCTGGTCAAGCCGGAGAAGATGTCCGCCGCAAGCCTGTATTCCTATTCGCAGCATTTGCGCGATAACCGGCAGAAAACGCTGCGCTACGAGATAGCGATGTGGTCCAAGGCCACCTACCCGGTGGCGGTGCTGACCATGATGATATTGGCGTTGCCGTTTGCATTTTCCCAGCGACGGCAAGGCGGGGTCGGCGCGAAAATATTTACCGGGATTATGCTGGGCCTGGTGTTCTATTTTCTCGGCAGGCTATCGGCGCATCTGGGGCTGCTGAATGAGTGGCCGCCAGCCGCCAGCGCGCTGATGCCGACAGCGGTCTTTCTGGCTATCGCCGTGACAATGATCTGGTGGCAGGAGCGCCGCTGACGCGGTTGATACGAGCGCAGTTGGTACCGCTGGCGGCGCAGCGCGAACCTACGCCGGGTTTTCCACGGCGATGATGCGTGTGCCAGCGAGACGGTCGTGCAGAAACTGCCGGTCACGATCAATCAGTGCCCACACAAAGCCCAGTCCGCAGATGGCGGCGCTGAGCAGCGCGAAGCCGTATCGGCAAACCGCGCGTGGGGTGGTGACGGGCCTGCCGTCGGTGGTCACCAACCGCAGCCGCCAGGTTTTCATCGGCAGTGTTTGTCCCGTGCGCACCCATTGCCACACGTAGAACAGCGCGCACAGCAGTAACAGCCAGACTTGCATCGCGGGGCGCGCGGCGGCCGGATCCCATGTGCGCGTGAGCATGACCATCGGCAACGCGCCGGCAAGCAGCAGCGCGGCGAGTATCAACGATTCGTAGATGAGGCTCAACAACCGCCGCTTGAGATTGGCATTCACCGCGGTGTTGCTGGCGGCGTGGCCGGCGGTATTACCCGGCGAGTCGATCACTTGCCCGGCGCGTCGGGCGTCACGGTGTCCGGCGTGGCTTCTGGCGGCGTATCAGGGCGAGGCGAGAGCGATTGTTGCTGCCACTTCTGGCTGATTTCACGGCGCTGCGGCGGTGGTAGTTCCTTCAACTTCTGGTACTTTGCGCGCGCAATACTGCGCTCTTCCGGCGTGAGTTTCGTCCATGCCTGCATGCGGGTTTGCAGGCGCTGCTGCTCGTCCGGCTTCATCTTGGGGTAGCGGTTGGCAATGGTCACCCATTTTTTACGCCGCGTGGTGTCGAGCTGATCCCAGTCCGCGGCCAGCGGGCCGAGCACATGTTGTTGCTGCGGCGACAACTCCGACCATAACGGACGCGCGGGTTTGCTGGTCTCGGATTTTTTTTGATTTTGCTGCTGCGCGTACGTCACCGTCGAGCCCAAGGTACCAAAAGCACCAAAGGCGACGAACAGCGAGACGATCAGCCTGACTAACGTTAAGGCCGCTTTAACCACGAATCGATACTCCGGTCCAGGTAAGCGTTGATCGGCAATTCACTGGTGAGCAGGCCTTCATCGATATCCGCGATCTCGCTGCCTTGCGTGCTGTACGACTGCCAGGCGATGGTGCCCGCCAGCGACACCAGCAGTGCCGCCAGCATAACCAATGCGCGCAGGTTGTAGCTGAACGGCTCGGAAGCGCGGGTCACGCCTTGTGCAGCCCAATTCAACACCCATGAGCGACGGGGTTCCGG
This sequence comes from Nitrosomonadales bacterium, assembly GCA_009885185.1. The sequence continues at coordinate 4,548 of VFLF01000516.1, forward strand.
TTGTTCGTTGAAGTGAGCGAGCGCCTGCTTGCGTGCCTCCAGCAGCCTGGCTGTCGTGCCGGCATCGATCTGTTGCGTGCCGCTGTCGAGCAGCCCGGCAATTTTCTCTGCCAATTCATGGTCTTGTTGTGTGTTGTTCATAGCGTAATTCCCAATTTTCGCAGTGCATCGGCGAGCGTATGGGTTGCTCTGGAGCAATGCGTTTTCACGCTTCCCTCGGAGCAACCCATGACTTCAGCCGCTTCCGCGACATCCATTTCCTCCCAGTAACGCAGGACGAAAGCCTCGCGTTGACGGGGGGGGAGTTTTTGTAAACATTTTTCAATAAATTCAAGTACTTGCGCTCTTTCCAATTGTTTCAGCGGGGGGGCGGCGTAGGGTGACTCATTTTCCACGTCAATGCTGTCCAGTGGATCGTAGTCTTCGTCGGCGTTAGCGCCGACCAGCGAAGATATGGGGGTGGTCCAAGTGGAGCGTACTTTCTGCCGCCGGTAAAAATCCCGTATGGTATTTTGCAGGATGCGCTGAAACAGCATCGGAAATTCCGTGTTTGGTCGGGCGGCATACTTTTCCGACAGTTTCATCATCGAATCCTGCACGATGTCCAACGCGACATGCTCATCCCGTACGGCAAACATCGCCTGCTTGTAAGCCCGGCGCTCTACCTCCGCGAGGAAATCCGCCAGTTCCTTATATGTAGCCAGTTCGGTTGCCTCTTATAGTTTTTCCCGCAATGGTGGGCAATGCTGCCGGCCAGACGGTGCTTGCTCTTCTCCTTCAAGGTGTTGCCACGGCGAGCAGGCCGTTCGCGCGCATCTTAGCAAATCACCCATGCCGCGCAAGTGAGTCTGGAAAGTGCAGCTATCATGCTGTTTACACTATGGTTTTACTTGACCGAACGCGGCGCAAACGGTAATGTTACAGGTTTCCGCTGTTCCCGCCGCGTTCCGGTCTCTTTCCGGGTCGCCAAGGCTTTCGCCGGGGTTTCCGGCGTTTCATTTGGGATTCCGTTTGTCATGCAACTGACTGGTGCAGAAATTGTTGTGCGCTGCCTGCAGGAAGAAGGGATCGAACACGTGTTCGGTTATCCCGGCGGCGCCGTGCTGTTCATTTACGACGAACTGTTCAAGCAGGACAAGGTCAAGCACGTGCTGGTGCGCCACGAGCAGGGCGCTTTGCATGCCGCCGACGGCTATGCACGCTCAACCAACAAGGTGGGCGTGGCGCTGGTCACTTCCGGCCCCGGCGTGACCAATGCCGTTACCGGCATTGCCACTGCGTATACCGATTCGATACCGCTGGTGGTGATTACCGGGCAGGTGCCCACCTACGCCATCGGCGAAGATGCGTTTCAGGAGTGCGATACGGTTGGCATTACCCGGCCCTGCGTCAAGCATAACTTTCTGGTGCGTAACGTTGAAGATATCGCGATTACCATCAAAAAAGCGTTTTACATCGCGTCGACGGGTCGACCCGGCCCGGTGGTGGTGGATATACCCAAGGATGTAACGGCGGCCAAGACGGAATTTTCTTATCCCGCCAGCGTCAGCATGCGCTCTTATAACCCGGTGACCAAAGGCCATCCGGGGCAAATCAAGAAAGCAATTCAACTACTGGCCGGCGCGCAGCGCCCGATGATTTACACCGGCGGCGGCGTCATACTGGGCGAGGCAGCGGCGGAGCTGACCGAGCTGGTACGCAAGCTGGGATTCCCGTGCACCAATACGCTGATGGGTCTGGGCGGTTATCCCGCCACGGACCGCCAGTTCGTCGGCATGCTGGGTATGCACGGTACCTACGAAGCGAACCTCGCGATGCAGAATTGCGACGTGCTGTTCGCCATCGGCGCGCGTTTTGATGATCGCGTGATCGGCAACCCCAAGCATTTTTTCGATCCGAGGCGCACGATTATTCATATCGACGTCGATCCCTCGTCGATTTCCAAGCGCGTGAAAGTCGATGTGCCCATCGTCGGTAACGTGCGCGACGTGCTGAAAGAGTTCAACAAGCAGTTGGATGCCGTCAAGACGCGCATGGACGGGCCGGCGCTGAAAACGTGGTGGGCGCAGATCGAAGAATGGCGTGGCCGCGATTGTCTTAAATATGACCGCGCCAGCGCCATTATCAAACCGCAGTATGTGGTGCAAAAGCTCTACGAGATCACCAAGGGTGATGCCATCGTTACGTCAGACGTCGGTCAGCACCAGATGTGGGCGGCGCAGTTCTACAAATTTAACAAGCCGCGGCGCTGGATCAATTCCGGCGGGCTGGGCACCATGGGCTTTGGTCTGCCGGCGGCGATGGGTGCGCAGATGGCGAATCCGAAATCGACGGTGGCTTGTGTCACGGGCGAGGCGTCGATACAGATGTGCATACAGGAGCTTTCGACCTGCAAGCAATACAAATTGCCGATTAAGGTCATCACGCTGAACAATCGCTACATGGGCATGGTGCGGCAGTGGCAGGAGTTCTTCCATGGCAAC
>VFLF01000840.1 GCA_009885185.1 Nitrosomonadales bacterium
GCGCCGGCGCCGACGCCATCGCCGCAATGCTGGTGGCGAAGCAGGCTACCACCAGAGCGCGCGGCTTCGCCATCGCGCAAGGGCGCACGCCGCCGCGCCGCGTGAAGCGTGCCGGCGTGGATGTCATCGAAGGCATTTTTCAATACGAAACGGAAATCGGGCGGGGTTTCGGCGTGGTGCGGCTGCCGGCGGATGCGCCGTCCAAGGCCTTTCAGCTCATGACCAATCTGCATGAACTGAAGGGGCACGAAGAAAAAATCGGCAAGCGGCGGCCCACCGGTGAAGCGTATTCGCGCAACTTCGGCGGCGCGAACTGGAAAGACCAGCGCCTCGCCAGTCAGGCGTATACCGATCGCGAGCCGACGGTGCTGGTGGTCGGCGGCGGACAGGCCGGTCTGTCGCTGGCCGCCACGCTGAAACATCTGGGCGTGGACACGCTGGTGATCGACAAACAGCCGCGCGCGGGCGACTGCTGGCGCACGCGCTACCACTCGCTGGCGCTGCACAACCCCACCGATATCAACCATCTGCCCTACTTGCCGTTTCCGCCGAACTGGCCGGTGTATCTGTCCAAGGACATGGTGGCCGACTGGTTCGAAGCCTACACGTGGGCGATGGAACTCAACTACTGGGCCAGCAGTGAACTCGTCAGCGGCAGCTATGATGAAAGCGCGCGCCGCTGGAACGCGGTGGTGCGCAAGGTCAGCGACGGCAGCGAACGCACCGTGCATCCCAAACACCTGGTGTTCGCCAACGGCCTGGTGGGCCATCCGCACATCCCCGATTTGCCAGGCCTGAAAGACTTCAAGGGCGAGGTGCTGCACACCACCGCGTACGACCGCGGCGCAAAATGGCGCGGCAAAAAAGCGCTGGTGCTGGGCACCGGCACCAGCGGACATGACGTGGCGCAGGATCTGCACGCCAACGGCGTGGACACCACCATCATCCAGCGCGGACAAACCATGGTGTTGAGCATCGACCCCAGCGCCAAGCTGAGCTACGGCCTGCACGAAGGCGTGCCGCTCGAAGACGGCGATCTGCTGGTGACCACCAACACCCTGCCGGTGCTCAGACGCAACCTGCGGCTGATTACCGAGCGCATGGTCGAATACGACCGCAAGACCATCGACGGCCTGATCGCGCGTGGTTTTAAATGGCACGACGGCGAAGACCACGAAGGGCACAACATGATGATACGCAAGCGCTACGGCGGCTACTACCTCGATGCCGGTTGCGCCGAACTCATCATCAAAGGCGAAGTCGGCCTGCTGCAGTACGACACGATCGAACGCTTCGCGCCCGGCGGCGCGCTGCTCAAGGATGGCTCGGTCAAGCCGGCCGATCTCATCATCCTCGGCACCGGATTTGTGCCGCAGGAAGTCGTGGTGAAACAACTGCTGGGTGACACCATCGCCGACAAGATAGGCCCGGTGTGGGGCATCGGCCCCGATGGCGAAATGAATAATATGTGGAAGCGCACCGCGCAAGAGGGTCTGTGGTTTGTCGGCGGCAGCTTCACCAACTGCCGGATTTTTTCACGCTTCGTGGCGTTGCAGATCAAGGCGATGGAGGAAGGGCTGTTGTCGAAGGGGTAACACTGCTGCACTTGCTGGTCGTTCGCCAAGGCCACGAATGGCAGCTTCGGAGAATGACCGACTGGAACGGGTCTGTATGGTGAGTTCGAAAACTCACACTACCGGCCAACTCCGGATGGTGAAGGTGGTTTCCGGCAATGACTGCTACTCGGCCTTAGCCGCCGGTGGCACTGCGATCCGTCAAGGTCCGCAACGCTGCGTACACCTGCCGCTCGGCGCTAGGGCGATCGAACGGCAGCTCTACGATTCGTCGAACTCACCTTACCGACCCTAACCCGCCGTTCAAATTTCTCCAAAGCCGCCAACCAAAAGAAACCTCGCCGAAGCGGAGTCTTTAAGCCGTGTGTTTTGAATTAAATTGTGTAGCATTAATCTTTCTCTGGCACCAATAGATTAGCGCAAGCCTCTGCTACGCCATTCGCCGGTTCCTTCTCGCCGGGCATGGTGGCAAATCCAGCCTTGGCTATCACTCCGGCACGAGACCAACGTTCTGTTTTTTTCAGTTCGGCTAGCCGCTCGGGAACATTCGCGGCACTATTAAATTGCACGATGCAAATTTTGCCAAGCGCAGTGGCCACAGCAGTGTCAGTCTGCGCCTTCGCTAGCCTCTGTGCGGCGCCTGGCGACTTCCACCCGACCAGCTCGAACCCTATCCATGGGATCAGCACAGCTCCCGCGAGTGCGCCCAGGAGAAAGGGTTTTGCATCCTTCTTGATGTCCATGTCAATTCCTTTCGCTACAGAGGAAGTCCCTCTGTGAGCCATACTATAGACCTATGACGCTAGCCTGGGGAATCTGTGTGATGGCGGGCCCATCAGGTTTTCAGCAAGCGAGCCGTTTTCCTGCGAAAGTCGTGAATGTATCGGGCATTACCTTCAATATGAAACGTAACAACGACTGGCAACTCTTGGCCGAGTCCAGCAGTTCGTCGAATTGTGCCGATTGACTGTTACTCCAACGATAGCGGACGGGCGACAACATGTCCACCGCAGCGGCACCATGTATTTCTCTCACCAGTGGTGAGACTTTTGCCGGATGCACCACCGTGCGCTCGAAAAGCGCATAGCGAATTTGCCTTTCCAGTTCGTGTTTTCCCCGGCCTTCCGTTACGGCCATGCGCCGGCAGATTCGAGAGCGCGCGCCTTCAGAAACCATTCCCTGCAGCCCCTTTGTTGGTTCGCTTCCGCCGCGGCACTCCATGCGTTCAGTCAGTCACGAACTGCTGAACGATCATCGCGCTACCACATGGTTAAGGCGGTCATCCAGGTTCGATAGCTCTTACCTGCCCTGGTACGGTGCACTGTAATCAAGGGTGATCTTGCGCACAAACTCAAAGCGGCGGAAGAAGCCAATGTCGAGGCGATGTCACCAGAAGTCCAATTTCTTCCTGATCAAATGAACCAGGCGCGGCAGCCTGAAACGCCAAGGTTTTTAACGCTCCCCTGAATTATAAAAGCGGCGAAATCCCAACACCGTCTGGTAGACTTATCCAAAGGAGGCGTAGCCCGCTCCGCAAAAAGTGCCTGTGCTGTGTTCAGCAAGCACAACGGGGCAGTTAATACCACGCGTCATTATCAGGGTGTCATTATGAGCAAACCCATAGTCTGGGTCGTAGGCACGGGCGGCACGATCGCATCCAAGTATGATGCAACTCTGGGCGGGCACGTCGCGGCTGCAAGTGCAGAAGAACTCGTTGCGAACGTACCGGCACTTGCGGCTGTTGCTGACATTCGTGCGTGCGAACATTCGCGTGTCAACAGCGCGGTGATCGACACGCCCACCGTGTTTGGGCTGATCGACACACTGCGTGCACTGCTTATGGACGACGCAGTATCCGGTGCGGTGGTCACCCACGGTACCGCAACACTGGAAGAAACCGCCTATCTGCTCGATTTGACCGTAGGCTCGGACAAGCCGATTGTGGTCACCGGTGCGCAGCGCGATTTCGATGAGAAAGATGCCGATGGCCCACGCAATATTCTGTATGCCGCGATGATTGCCGCCGATCCGCTTGCCGCCGCACGCGGCGTGATGGTGTGTGTGGGCGGACAGATCCACGCGGCGCGCTATGTGGTTAAGGCTGATACGCTGAGCCTGGACGCATTTAGCTCGCGTGATGGCGGCAAGATTGGCATGGTGTCTAAAACCGGCGTGACCTGGTTCGCGCACCCGCGCCGCCGCCCACATCTAGAGGTGGATCACGTTAAACAGAACGTGCAGCTCGTGGTCAACACGCAGGGCGCGAACGATCTGCTGCTGCGCGCATGCATCGCCGCGCGTGTTGACGGCATTGTGGTCGACGCTGTGGGTGCCGGCAATATGAACTTACCTTTTTACCATGGGGTGTGCGATGCGCTGGCCGCCGGGATTCCGGTGGTGGTGACTTCCCGCCATCTGGCCGGGCCGCCCTATGCATCCAAGGGCTACCTCGGTTCGCTCAAAAGCGTCATGGCGCACGGTGCCATAGCGGGAGGATTTCTCAGCGGCATCAAGGCACGCATCTTGCTTATGGTAGCGCTTGCGCAAACGCAAGATCGCGCGCAACTGGCGGAAATCTTTGCCAATGCTTGAGCAGGCCACTTCCACAAATTATCCAAAACACGACATGAAAGAAAACATCCTGAAGCGCAATATAGTGGCACTGGCAGCAGCTGGGGTATTGATTGCGGCGCACCCCGGCACTCACGCACAGTCTGGCGCGACCTATCCCACGCGCCCCATACGTCTGCTGGTGCCCGTGCCGCCCGGCGGCAGCAGTGACGGTGTGGCGCGCATCGTCGGTGCTGGCCTCACTGAGCGCTGGGGCCAGCAGGTGCTGGTCGATAATCGCCCTGGCGCAGCGGAGATCATCGGCACCGACCTTGCCGCCAAGGCCAACCCGGACGGTTACACCCTGGTGTTGATCTCGATCCGTCATTCGGTCAATCCCAGTCTGCTCAAGATGCCCTACGACCCGATCAAGGATTTCGAACCCGTAACCATGACGGCGGCCGTCGGCAATGTGCTGGTGGTCAATGCCAAATCGTCGATCCGTTCCGTGAAAGACATCATCGCTCAGGCCAAAGAGAAACCGGGTGCGCTCAACTTTGCTTCTTCGGGCATCGGCGGTGCGCCGCATCTGATTGGGGAGTTTTTCGCGCTCAATAACGGCGTGAAGCTCACTCACATTCCCTACAAAGGTGGCGGTCCGGCGATAGCCGATCTGCTGAGCGGCACTGTCTCGATGAGCTTCGCTTCGATGACGTCCTCGCTCGCCTTCGTCCGTGCGGGGCGGCTCCGTGCACTGGCGGTGGCCTCCAAGGAACGCTCCGCGCAACTGCCTGACGTGCAAACCATGGCCGAGGCTGGCGTGCCCAACACCGTGGTGCGCGACTGGCAAGGCATACTTGCACCGCGGCGTACCCCCAAACCGCTCGTCGATAAGCTCCAGTCGGAAATCAGCCGCATTCTGCGCGATCCCGCCCATCAGGAGCGCTTTTCATCCATGGGACTCGACATCATCGCCAGTACGCCGCAGGAATTCAGTGAGGCTATGGTCGCCGAGATTAAGCGCTGGGCCAAAGTAGTGCAGGACGCAAACCTCAAGGCAGAGTAATCCGGCCCATGCCGCAATTCCGGGACGGCGGCTACTTCGGCTGAATGCCGGCGACTGATAACGGTAGCCGGATCGAGCCGCGCTTGGGCGTCAATAGCGTTTGAATGAATTGAACACGCCGCGCGCACAGTGCCGTGCATCTGTCACTGAAAATCAGGCCGCATTGTGCAGCCGTGTATGCATCAGGGCCACCAGGGCGCGGCACGAGGGGGCTTGCCGACACGCCTACAGCGTGAACAGCACATTCAGGGGTCACCAACCCCAGGCGAGAGGCGCTTTGATCGCGACGAACGGGATCGTTGTTTCGGTTCCTTAAGGCAGCAGGCGCGTGCGCGGCGGCCTGCCACGCCAGTATTCGCGGGTGCGTGCGGTTGCATAAACGACCTGGGAGTCCCAGAAGTGGCAGAATGTGAAGGGTTCCAAGGATCCGGCATCCGCTGGATTGGCAGATCGACCGACGGAATGTGACATGAATGCGAATGACGCTTTGGACTACATCACCATCGCTGACGCCGCGCGATGGATCGAGGCCGGAGAACTGTCTCCGGTCGTCCTGACCGAGGCCAAGCTTGCGCGTATTGCCACGCTGGACCCTCAGATCACGGCCTTCATTACGGTGACGGCCGAGCGCGCCATGCAGCAGGCGCGTGCGGCCGAGGGGGAGATCGTACGCGGCGGTTATCGCGGTCCGATGCATGGCATTCCATTTGCATTGAAAGACATCTACGCCACCGCCGGGATACTGACCTCCGGCCATTCCCGGGTGTGCATCGACAACATACCGGCAGAAGACGCTGCGGTGACGGCCAGCCTTGAACGCGCCGGTGGTATCCTGATGGGCAAGCTTGCCACGAACGAGTTCGCCCACGGCGGACCGTCGTTCGACGCACCGTGGCCGCCAGCCCTCAATCCGTGGAATTCTCACCACTTTACAGGCGGATCTAGCACGGGTGCGGGAGCCGCCGTGGCGGCTGGCTTCGTGCCCGCTGCCATGGGTACCGATACCGGGGGTTCGATCCGCAATCCGGCGGCCTGTTGCGGTATCGTCGGTTTCAAACCGACCTACGGCCTGGTCAGCCGCTACGGCGTCATTCCGAATTCGTTCACCTTCGATCATTGCGGCCCGCTTGCCTGGACGGTGGAGGACAGCGCCATCCTGCTGCAGGCGATTGCCGGCCACGATAGGCGCGACGGTGGCAGCGTTTCGAGCGCGATCCCGGATTATCGCGCGGCGTTCACGCCGGATTTGCGTGGATTGCGTGTCGGCGTGATCCGTCATTTCTGGGAAGAGGATCTGAAAGTGGCCGACGAGGTGGCGCTTGCCATGAATGCCGCCATCGAGGTGCTGCACGAACTCGGCGCGCAGACGCAGGATGTGCGCATGCGTCCGTTACAGGACTACACCGACGTCAAGATGACGATCGCCGAAACGGAATTGTTCGCCATCCATCAACGGGAACTGACGGAGCGACCGGGCGACTTCGGTCTCCCGTTCCTGTCGGGCACGCTCGCCGGGTGCCTGTTTGGTGCGGTGGAGTATGTGCAGGCGCACCGTGAGCGCCGCCGCATCCTGGGTGAGATGAAGCCGCTCTACGAGCGTTTTGACGTGTTGCTCACGGTGAGTTCGGCGCCGGCGCCGCGCTTTGATCGGATCTCGCCGTTGCGCTCCTGGATTGGCGCGAACATCCACACGGTGTTCAATGTGACAGGCGGTCCCGCGCTCGCCCAATGCAACGGCTATGCGGCCAGTGGTTTGCCGCTCGCCATGCAGTTTGCCGGACGGCCCTTCGACGACGCGACCGTGCTGCGCGTGGCGAACGCTTACGAGCGCGCGACGCAGTGGCGTGCGCGGCGGCCCATGCTCGTGCCGGGCACGCCGCGCGCCGAGGTGACGCCGCCCGCAACCCTTGCCGGCAACGCTGTCGATGCGTCGGTCACGTCGTTGGTGGAACAGCAGGTGCGTCGCTGCGGCTTGAAGCTCAATGATCTGCAAATGGCGTTGCTGTGCGAGGTTGCGCCCTATGCGCAAGCGATGGCCGATCGTGTACGGCGCAATTTCGATCGAGCTGTCGAACCGGCGAACGTGTTCAGATTTCCCGATTGAGCGTAGGGTTCAGGGGCTTGCCGCTGAATCAGTCGAGGCGCCGGCCGGAGACCTTGACTGCAGTCTCGTACTTCGCAAATTCACTGCGAATGAATGCCTGTAACGACTCCGGTGTGTTCGGGCCGAATGCGCTGCCATCGCTTGCCAGCCGCGTCTGTATATCGGGTAGCCTGAGGATGTTGCGCAGCTCGCTGTTGAGCTTGGTGACGATCGCCGCCGGCGTGCGGGCTGGCGCGAACACGCCCGACCACCCGAGGGCGTCGTAATCGATGCCGGACTCCTTGAGCGTTGGGGTGTCCGGCAACTGCGGCACGCGCTGGGCGGTCAGCACGGCCAGCAGCTTCACGCGCCGGGGCGCGACGTAGGGCATGGCTGCGATCATATCGGCGAACATCATGCTGGCCTGCCCGCTAATCAAATCCGCTATCGCATGGCCGCCGCCTTTGTACTGGACGGTGATGGCGTCAATCCTGGCCAGGCTCTTGAACATCTCCCCAATCAGATCGGACGGCGCAGCCAGGCCACCCGAGGCAAGCACCAGGCCACCCGGATGCTTGCGCGCGACCTGGATTAATTCGCTTACGGACTTTGCAGGTACGGATGGATGGGCGATCAGTACGTAGTAGGTCGGGGCGAGCATCGCGACCGGGACGAAATCCCGGGGTTCATAGGGCAGCTTGCGGAAGAGCCACGGGTTCACCACGACCGCGCCGGGACTGGTCACGAGCAGCGTATAGCCGTCGGGTGCCGCGCGCGCCACCAACTCTGCACCGATCACCGCGCCGCCGCCCGGACGGTTCTCGACCACGAACTGTTGCGACCATCGTTCCGTGAGTTTTTGTGCGGTCAAGCGCGCAGCGATGTCGGTGCCGCCCCCGGGCGAGAGGGGTACGATGAAGCGCACGGTCTTCGACGGGTACTCCTGTGCGGTGGCACCACCGCACGAAAGCGATATGCCGGCGATCGCCAGCACGAATGAGTAGCGTAGGCGCTGCATGCTGAAACTCCCCGCGCAGAGTATGTTCATACCGGGAGATTAGCAGAGTGAGCGCATGGATGCGTCATCAATGGCACGGTGCGTGTCGTGGTTACGAGGGGCCGTCGGAAATCGGCCGGAAAAATAACCCCGTTGACCTGTAACTGAATCCGAACCAGGAAGTAAGCCGCACACTGCGCAGGGTGTGGGCGGCATGGTCAGCGTCTGCACCTGTTGAATCCCTACGGAACGTGATCGTGTTTCAGAGTGAATTCGGCGAACTGATCCCGGGACTAATGGATGGCCGCTCTAACAGACACGATGTACGGACGAACAGGCAGCGAGCCGTAACCTATTGACCGTGCCTTGCGTTGAGGGCAGCTTAAGTCGGGAATTGCTCCGCAAACTCCATCAGCCACGCCGCGATGGCACACAAGGTCCCGTCCGCCTGCGGCTTGCCGATGAGCTGAACGCCGAGAGGCAGATCGTCGACGCCGAGCAAGGGCAGGCTGAATGCCGGCAGCCCGAGAAACGTGGCGTGTGTCAAAAACGTACGGCTGCCGGTATGGTGCAAGCCGATGGGGGCCGGACCCGACGCCGCTAGCGTCAGAAAGCCATCGCAATCGGAGGCCAGCGCCAAGACGGTGTTGCGGACGGCCTGCTTGTCGGCCAGCAGCGCCGCATAGCGCGCAGGCGTCAGGGCTCGTGCCTGGCGCATTCGGTCATGCAACCGCTGCTCGATCAGCGCGCCATGGCGTTCGGTGTATTGCTCGTAAGGCCAGCGCATTTCGTAAGCGGTGATCTCGACCGAGCGTTCGGCAAACCCCTCATCGAGCAGCTGCTCAAGCCGTGCCGCGCGCGGCTCGTTATGCCGGTCGGCAATCACGACGCCGGCTTCCCTTAGCGCCTCTACCCAGCCGTCGAACGCGTCACGGATGGCGGGAGCGACTTCGCTGGACCAACCTGCCGTATAAAGCCGCATCAGCTTGCGCGGCCGTCGCGCGGCGGGCAGGTCAACAGACGCCCCGTCAAGAAAGGGCTGTCCCGGGCTGCCCTGCCACAGCGAGAGATGGGAGGCGATGCGCCAGGCGTCGTTCAGCGTACCGGCCAGCACCCCGAGGTGGTCATGGGTGTGGGATATCGGATGGACCCCCTGCATGCTGAGCGCGCCATGTGACGGTTTGAACCCCACGGCGCCGCAATAACTCGCCGGGCGCAGAATGGAACCCTGCGTTTGTGTGCCGAGCGCCACCGGCAGCAGCCCACCACCGACGGCCGCCCCGGAGCCACTGGAGGAACCCCCGGGCGTGCGCGCGGCATCAAACGGATTGGTGGTGGCGGCGGGTCCACCGCAGGCAAACGCCGTCGTGGCGGTCTTGCCGACGATAATCGCACCACCCGCCCGCAGCGCCTGCACGCACGCGGCGTCATAGCCCGGTTGATGGCCTGCAAATGCAGGGCTGCCCATTTCCGTAGCCATATCGGCCGTATCCATGATGTCCTTGATGCCGATTGGACAGCCATCGACGGGCGACAGGGGGCGCCCTTGCCGGTAACGTTCCCCTGAAGCATCCGCTGCAGCACGGGCCTGCGGATTGAGGCGAACGAACGCCCTTAGCACGGCATCCGTTTCGGCGATGCGTGCCAGGCAGTGCTCCAGCAGTTCGCGCGGCGAACTTCGCCCCTCCCGAAAATCGGACACGGCTGCCGCGAAACTCAGCGCATGGGGGTTGCGCCACGGGCGAAAGCTCATTCCGCCGAAATCCGGGCTGACTTGACCACTTTGCTCCAGCGGGCGATTTCGCTGGCGATGTATTTGGCGCTGGCCTCCAACCCTTCGCCCACCGCTTCAAGGCCCATGCTGGCGAGGCGGTCCCTGACGTCCGGCGCATGCAGCACCCGCGTCACTTCCGTATTCAGCGGTACGAGTACGGTGCGGGCCGTGGCCGCCGGCGCCAGCATGGCGTACCACACGTCGACGGCGTACCCCGGAACGCCCGCCTCCGCGATCGTCGGCGTGTCCGGTAAGACCGCGGCGCGGCGCGTGCCGGCGGTACCCAGCAGGCGCAGTTTGCCGCTTTTCACATGGGGTATGGCTGAAATGATGCTGCCAAAGGTGAACGACACACGACCACCGATGACATCGGTCATGGCGGGCGCAGTGCCCTTATAGGGGACATGCACAAATTGCGCACCGGACAGCAATTTGAGCAGTTCACCAGCGAGATGGGCCGGGCTGCCGTTACCCGATGAAGCGTAGTTGATTTCGAGGGATTGTTTCTTGGCGAGCGTGATGAGATCCATCACCGATTTCACGGGTAGCGAGGGGTGTGCCACCAGCACGTTGGGCGCGTTGACC
>VFLF01000544.1 GCA_009885185.1 Nitrosomonadales bacterium
ATGCCGTGGCCATCTGGTTTGCAGTCGTCGTCATTCGGCCCCGTTTTCGGGATGCGAGATCGCGCCGCAAGGGTGATGGGTATGTTGATCAATCCCGAATTGTATATTGGAAGAATCGCCGGTTACATTTTTTTCAAAGCGGAAGTTTGCTTTCGGCGTGACCACTTTGCTCGGGTTGCCCAGGCGAATCACGTCGGGCGGGCTGCCGCCGGCAGCGGAGATGTAATCCACTTTTTCCACCAGCGAGCGCCGCGTGTGTTCGGTGCGAAACACCACCGTGCGCTGCGCGCAATAATAAATCAAGCCGCCGCCGTAGCCGCCCGGAAAGCGCGCCTGCGGTTTGTCGATATCCGCGCCGAGCTGGTGCAGGTTGTAGTTGCCGTGGCGATCAATCTGCACGCCGCTGACAAAAAACAAACCCAGCTCGCCGCGCTGCGCCAGAAAATGAAACTGGCGCGACGTTTTAAACGGATTAAACACGGAGTTCAGAATAATCAACTCGGCGTTGCGCGCGTGCAGTTCCTTCGCCAGCAGCAAACCTGCCGCCGGTATGTGCGACAGCGCCCCGCAGGCGGAGATTTCGTTGTCGCGCACCTCGCGCGACAGCAGTATCGCCATCAATTCGGCTTCGTTGTAATCCATCAGCTGCCCACCGCCTTCGACGGCTGCTTCCACTCCAGCGGCACAAAACGCTCGACGTACTGCGCATGGTCCGTTACGCCATGCACGTGCGTCTGCAAATAGTTCGCAAAGGCTGCGTCGTCGCGCGAGGCAATCACGTAGTCGCGCATGTGAATTTTGTCGGGCCCATACAAACCCTGACATCCGGCGGGATGCGCGCCAAACGGCGCGTGCGCCACGCTGTCGACGTGGATCGACGGAATAAACGCGCCGGTGGATTCCTTTTCCGTCAGCCGATCGACGATGCGCTCGGCGGTGACGATCACATGCGCCGATGCCTCGGCCAGCATGACGGCCTCGACCTCATAGCCGCACGACACATTGCCCTGGCGATCCGCCACCTGCGCGTGAAATATCGCCACATCGGGGCGGAGTGCTTTTGCCACCACGGATTTTTTCGTGCTGTCGAAAGGATCGGCGGCGATCACCATGTCGTCGCGCTTTTTCAAAAGATCAGTGCCGACCAGTCCGAAGATCGGCACGTAGGGTACTCCCATAGACCCAGCCTGGGCCTGTGCAAAGAGCACCCCTCAAGTGTTGTCGAGCGACCGCACGCGATTGCCCAGCACATAACGCGCGAAATTCGGCCCGGTGCGCGCAAATTCGCCGAGCGTCACGCTGCACGTATCAACCACATTCACCGCGCCCGCGCCCACCAGAAAATCGATATTGATATCGCCGCCCACCACGCCCACCACGCGCAATTCGCGCGTGCCCTGGCGCACCAGTTGGCGCAGCAAGGCCATCGGCGCGCGATGCAGGTTGGCGCTCATGACGACCCGCGCGCCGGATTTCACTTTCGCGGCGGCTTGTTCGAGTGTGTTTAGTTTGTCTGGCATAAACGTCTCCGTGATTCAAAGTTGGCCGTGCGATGATGCGCCCGGCGAGCGAGACTGGTCAAGCACAGAGCTGTCGTTCCCGCGCAGGTGGGAACGACAGTGATGTTCGACGCTCATGGCAAGTCATTTCCAAGCGCGCTACTATCCCAACCCAAACTGTTTATCCCAATGGAGCTGCCATGTTCACCCGCATCGACCACGTCATGATCTGCGTGCCTGACCTTCAGCAAGGCATCGCGCAATACCGCAAGCTCGGCTTCAACATCCATCCCGGCGGCGATCATCCGGGCAAGGGCACGCACAACGCCATCGCGCTGAACAACGAGGACTACCTCGAGCTGCTGGCGGTTCGCGATCCGGCGGAATACGCGGCTTCCGGCAAGGCGGGCGGAGTTGGCACAGGGAACACGGGCCTCACTGACTTCATCAAGGCCGGCGGCGGCATTCGCTACGTGGTGATCCAAAGCGACGACCTCGCGGCGGATGTGGCGGCGATGCGAACGCGCGGCGTCGATGTCAGCGACGCGATGGACGGCAGCCGCCGCACGCCGGGCGGGCTGCAACTGCAATGGAAATCCGCCGTGCTGGGCGCAAAAAATCCGTTGCCGATCTTTTTTATTCAACACCTTACGTCGGCACAAGCGCGCGGCAAGCAAGTGCCGGTCGCGGGCAATCA
>VFLF01000805.1 GCA_009885185.1 Nitrosomonadales bacterium
ATCAAGCCCAATTCAATCAGGAACGAGCGTTCCTGCACATAGTCCTGCTCCATGAACTTGCGGGTGCGCGCCGAGCCCATGAACTCGCTCACGCCGTACGTGCTTTCAATTTCTTTTTGCCACTCGGGCGCGACCATCATGCGCTGAAAAATATGTTCCCAATAGGTGATCTGCGCCGGGGTCAAACCCTTGGGGCCGAACGCGCCGCGCCACACCGAGGTGACAGAATCCGCGCCCTGTTCGCGCCAAGTAGGGATTTCCGCCAGCGCGCCGGTCAGCCGGCGCGGAGACGATACCGCGATGATGCGTATGCGTCCGCTTTGCAGTTCGTTCACCAGCAGGCCCACCGACACCGGCACCATATCGACGTGTCCGCCGAGCAGCGCCGCAATGGCCGTGCCGCCGGATTGAAACACCACGTTGCGGGTTTTGCGGATATCGACTCCCGATACTTTCAGCGCCGCCGCGACTGCCTGATGGTTGGCGTTGCCGATGCTGGTGGCCACCGCGATGCTGTGCGCAGCGGGGTCTTTTTTCATGCGCTCGATGAGATCGCGGCCCGATTTGATCGGCGAGTCCGCCTTGACCGCCACGCCGATGTATTCATCGAGGTAATGCGTGATCGGCGTCAGATCGGAGTAACGAAACGGCAGGCGGCCCGCGATGTCGCTGGTGATGATGGCCTTGCCCGACAGCAGCACATAGTGCGCGTTGCCTTCGAACTTGCTGACGTAAATGCCGGACACCGTGCTGCTCGGCCCCGGCTTGTTGACCACGGCGCTCTGCGCTTCAACGAGTTTGCTTTGCTGCCAGTAGCTTTGAATAAAGCGCGCGCTGCGATCAGGGCCGCTGCCGGGCGCGGTGCCGACGACGATTTCAACCAGCTGATCGGGTTTCCATGCGGAAGTTGCGGCAGTGGCGGGCTGCGCGAGTGCGCAGGCCATGATGGTGAATACGATCAATGGCGATTTCATTCGGGCTGTATCCCCGCCGCCTTGACGACTTTGGCCCATTTCGCCAACTCGGATTTCATCAATGCCGCAAATTGCTCCTGCGTGCCGGCGACGACTTCGGCGCTGTCGGCGGCGAGGCGTTCTTTCACGTCGGGCAGATTCAGTGTCGACACGGCGTCCTTATAGAGCCGGCTGATGATCTCCGGCGGCGTGCCCGCGGGCGCGAAGAAGCCCGACCACTGCACCGCCTCATAGCCCGGCACGCCGGCTTCGGCGATGGTGGGTATGTCGGGCAGCGCCGCCGAGCGTTTGGCGCTGGTGATGCCGAGTGCGATCAGTTTGCCGCTGCGCACGTGCGGCACGGTCAGCGGCATCGAGCTGGTGGCCATCAGCGCGGAACGGCCGGCCAGCAGATCGATCAAGCCCGGCATGGTGCCTTTGTACGGCACATGCATCAGTTTGATCTGCGTCATGCTGGTGAACAGTTCTACCGTCAGATGCGGATTGGTGCCGTGGCCCGACGAGGCGTAAAGAATTTCGCCGGGGCGCGTTTTTGCCAGCGCGACCAGTTCCTTTACCGATCGTGCCGGCAGCGAGGGATGCACCATGATGAGATTGGGCACAAAGTACGTTTGCGTGATCGGAATGAAATCGCGAATCGGATCGAACGGTAGTTTTTTGTAGCTCGACGGCACGATGACAATCGCGCTGGGCGCCACCAGCAACGTATGCCCGTCGGGCGCGGCCTTGGCGACGATATCGGTGCCGATGATGGTGCCCGCGCCGGGGCGTATGTCCACGATCACTTGCCGCCCCCAGCGTTTGGTGAATTCATTCGCCATCAGGCGCGCACAGTTGTCGCTGGGACCGCCGGGCGCGGTGGGTACGACGATGCGCACCGGGCGGCTGGGGTAGGTGTCCTGGGCGTGGGCATACGCTGGAGCCAGACCGGGGGCAAGAGGCAATATCCAAATAGCAATGCGCATGAAGGCCTTTCCTTATTCCGCTTACTCGGGCTTGATGCCGACTTCCTTGATGAGCTTCGCCTGCTTTACCGTATCTTCGCGGATGAGTTTTCTGAAATCTTCCGGCGTGGAGCCGACGGTATCCAGCCCCTGACTGGCGAATAGTTCTTTCACCTCCGCCTGATTCAGCACTTTGACCAGATCGGCGTGCAGGCGCTTCACAATAGCGTCGGGCGTGCGCGCGGGCGCAAGGATCGCGTGCCAGGAGGAGTACTCAAAGCCGGGCAGTCCCGATTCGGCGATGGTGGGAATTTCCGGCATGATCGACGCGCGCTTTAAACCGGTGACCGCCAGCCCGCGCAGTTTGCCGCCTTTCACCTGCGGTATCGCCGCGACCGGATTAATCATCATCATCTGCACTTGTCCGCCGATCAAGTCGCCGATGGCCTGCCCGGTGCCTTTGTAGGGCACGTTGACGATGTTGATGCCCGACGCGATGCGGAAAAACTCCGACGCCAGCCGGTTGCCGGTGCCGGCGGAGGCGAAATTGATCGCGCCGGGTTTTGCCTTGGCGAGCGCAATAAAATCCTGCACGGACTTCGCCGCCACCGACGGATGGATGCACATCAGGTTGGGGCCGACGGTAAGCTGCGTCACCGGCGCGTAATCTCGCTGCGGATCGTACGGCAGCTTCACATACAGACTTGGATTCATGGTCATGCCGCCGGCTGAGCCGAGCAGCAGCGTGTAGCCGTCGGGCGCTGCGCGCGCGGCAAGTTCAAAGCCGACGATGCCGCCGGCGGCGCCGCGATTGTCGGACACCACCGATTGGCCGAGCGCATCGCCGAGTTTCTGGCCGACGAGGCGACCGATGATGTCGCTGGGCCCGCCGGGGGCGAAGGGGATGATCAGGCGGACGGGTTTGGTGGGGTAGTTGGCTTGCGCCATGCCAGTGCCGATCAACAACGATAGTGCCAGAAGTCGAGTGGTGTGATTCATGACGCCCCCTCACCCTAGCCTTCTCCACGCAAGCGGGGCGAGGGGACGGGTATTTGTGGTGTAGCTTGGTTAGGTAGCGAATGCCGCGTGTGTCTTGTCCTATTCCCCGGTAATCCCCGCCGGCGCCCAGCCGCGCTTGGCGCGTATGGATGCGTTGCCGATAATTTCGACAATCGCCGGCTTGCCGCAGGCGAGCGCCTTGTCGAGCGCGCCGCGAATATCCGCGGGTTTCTCAACGCGTATGCCCACGCAGCCCATCGAGTTCGCCACGTTGGCGAAATTCACTTCTTTCTGAAACATCGCCGCTTCCGCCACGCCGCCGGAGTAGTTGTTGTTCACCACCATCACCGCGTTGATGCCGCAGCGCGCGGCGGTTTCCATTTCGGCCATGTGGTAATAAAAACCCGCGTCGCCGGCGAAGCCGATCACCGGCGTGTTGGGCAGCGCGGCTTTCACACCCAGCGTGCCGGGGAAGCCCCAGCCCAGCGAGCCACCGCAGCGTATGTAACGCTGCCCGGCTTTCATCTTCGCCATTTGTGCGGTCCACAAGGCCGCGTGAAAGGTATCGACCACCAGCACGGCGTTCGACGGCATCCATTCACCGATTTCCTTCGCAATGCGTTCAGGGCGGATGGGAACATCGTCTGAGTTACGCAGCGGATCGCTCTCGGCCCAGTAGTCGGCGACGTAGCCGCGGCATTGTTCCAGCCACTCGGTGCGTGGTGTTGCCGCACCGGCTTCGGCGAGCATGCGGGTGAGCGTTGCTTTGGCGTCGCCGCACAGCGACACCACGTTCAGATAATTGCGCCCGAGTTCGTTGGGGTTGATGTCAAGCTGGATGGTGCGCGTGCCGATTTTCGGAATCTGCCAGCCGTTGGTGACTTGTCCGCCAGTGTGGCTGCCGATAAAAAACACCAGGTCGGCGGCGGCCACCGCCTTGTTCGCGCACCAGCGCGAGTAGCTGCCGGGCACGCCCACGCCCAGCGCGTGATCGTCGGGCACCAGCGCGCGCGCGTGCAGGCTGGTGGCGATGGGGATTTGCAGCTTGTCGGCGAGCGCGACCACTTCCGCGCCGGCGAGGGATTTCACCGCACCCCCGCCGACCACGATGATGGGCTTGGCGGCTTCTTTCAACGCTTTCAACGCGGCTTGTATGTCCGCGAGTTCCGCCATCGGACGGAACGGCGGATAACTGGTGTAGCGCTGCTCGACGGTGAGATCGTAATCAGCCTCTTTGTCGAGCATTTGCCCGGCGTTGCCGCGCAACTCCAGATGCACCGGGCCGGGCGCGCCGGTGGTGGCATCGCGAAACGCCTGCCGCAGCAGATCGGGAAACCTCGATGCGGCGTCCACCGAATAGTTGGCCTTGGTCACGCCGTCCCACGCGGCGTGGTCTTCGGCATTTTGGTACGCGTGGCGATAACGCGGCATGTCGTTCTGCCCGCCGCTGATGGCGATGACGGGCGAGCCGGCCATGTGCGCATCGCGCAGGCCCGCCGCGAGATTGGTGCTGCCGATATCCTGGCACAGGCACACGCCGGGTTTGTTGGAGGCGCGCGCGTAACCGTCGGACATGTAGGCGGCGGCTTTTTCACCGTGGGCAATGACGAGTTTGGTGCTGCCGAGCTTGCTTACCTCCAGCATCGCCGGCGGAATAATCGTGTTCACGTAGAACAAATGCGATACGCCGTAGCCTTTCATCGCTTCGGCAAAGTAACGGTGTCCGGTCATTTTCGGCATGAGCGCCCCCTGATCGTTATGGAATGAAAAGCATAGCAGGATTCGGCGGCGGCCAAGTCTGTTGTTGCGGTAACATGTACCGCACACCTCGCAGCATCCACAATAAGGAACCTTGCATGCCGACGCTGAATCTTTCGCCCGGTACCGACTTGTTTTATCAAGTCGATGATTTCACCGATCCGTGGCGCAAACCCGAAACCATTTTGCTGTGCCACGGCAA
>VFLF01000099.1 GCA_009885185.1 Nitrosomonadales bacterium
GGTTGTGCTGCGCGTGATGCGACGCCGCCACTTTCACCCACGCGAGTTGTTCGCTGGTGGTGCCGTATTCGTACATGTGACGCATGGCGCACATGGCGTACAGGTTCACCGTCACCGGGCTGTAGGGCATCTCGAACGGCGCGTCGGGCAGATTTGCACCACGGTCGCGTACTTGCGTGCCGGAACTGCCTTCCGAATTGGGCCGGCCGGCGAGCGTGATCAGTGCCACTTTGCACTTGCCGGCAGCGATAGCTTCGGCGGCGTGCGCGACATGCACCAGATACGAGCAGCCGCCCATGTCGGTGGAGTCGATGTGCTTTAGCTGCTTGAGGTTCATGTAGTTCGCCATGCTCCAGACGTTGGCGCCCGGCGCGTCGCCCGCGCAGAAATAGCCGTCGATGTCGTTCTTGGTGAGCCCCGCGTCTTCGAGCGCGCCCTTGGCGCATTCGGCGTGCAACTGCGATACGGAGTGATTCGGCGCTTTTCGCAGCGGATGCTCGTAAGCGCCTACGATGTAGGCTTTACCTTTGACGCTCATGTGTGATTCCCCTTGTTGAAACCGGATACAACGGAAAAACGACCGAATAGAACCGAATAGAACCGAACGGAACCGAATGAAACAGAATGAAGCTGACGGCAATTTAACTCGAAATGTCGAAATCGACAAATGGCCATCGGATACCGGCGGCGAAGTTCAATTGGTGAATCATGGGATAATAAATTACACCACCCGGAGGAGTGTCCACATGATCCTGCAAGTGAAATGGGCTGTTCCCGCGCTATTGATCGGCCTCGCGGCAAGCGTGCCGTGTCAGGCGCAGACGGCGCAACAGACGCAAAACTGGCCGTCGAGGCCGATACGCATGCTGGTGGGTTTCCCGCCCGGCGGGCCCACCGACGTGGTGGCGCGCATCGTCAGTGAAAAAGTCGCGCAGCAGACGGGCCAGCAGGTGGTGGTGGATAACCGCCCCGGCGCCGCCGGTAACATCGCGGTGGAAATCCTCACGCGCGCGGCGGGCGACGGCCACACGCTGCTGTATTCATCCAACGCGATCGCGGTGTCGCCCGGCCTTTATTCCAAACTGCCGTACGATCCGCTGAAAGACATTACGCCGGTGACGGAAATCGGCGCGGGTTGTTTGATCTTTATCGTGCATCCGTCGCTGCCGATCAAAAGCGTGGCGGAATTTATTGCCTACGCCAAGGCGCGTCCGGGACAAATGAATTTTGCCTCGTCGGGCACCGGCACCAGCACGCATCTGGCGCCGGTGATGTTTTCGCAGCGCGCGGGCATTACGACACAACATATCCCCTACAAAGGTACGGCGCCGTCGCTGGTGGACATGATCGGCGGGCGCGTGCAGTTCATGATGGGCGCGGTGTTGACGGCGGTGCCGCATGTGCGCGAGGGCCGCTTGCGCGCGCTCGGCGTCACCGGCAAAAAACGCATCGCGTCGCTGCCGGATTTGCGCACGCTCGATGAAGGCGATTTGCCCGGCTTTGTGGTCACCACGTGGCAGGGCCTGTTCGCACCGGCGAATATGCCGACGCCGGTACTTGCGCGCGTGAACGCGGAGTTCGTAAAGGCGATCAAAAGCCCCGACCTGCGTCCGAAAATAGAACAGCAGGACATGGAACCCACCGCGCCGGGCCACGTCGAATTCAACGCCATGTATCGCGCCGAGTTGGCGCGCTGGACCAAGGTGGCGAAAGACGCCGGTTTGAAAGCGGATTGACGGGAAACTTGATGACATTGGATATGACTGCGTTTACGCCCCTTTCGGCATTGGCGGGCGGTGTATTGATCGGCCTTGCCGCCGCGATGTTCGTATCGTTCAACGGACGCATCGCCGGTATCAGCGGCATCCTCGGCGGCTTGCTGCGTCCGAAGGCGGGCGACGTGGGCTGGCGGCTGGCGTTTGTCATTGGTTTGCTCGTCGCGCCGGTGGCGTATCAACTGTTTGATGGGTTGCCGGACAGCCGCATTGCCGCCAGTGACACGCTGCTGGTGATCGCGGGTTTGCTGGTGGGCGTGAGTAGGCGTTACGGCGGGGGTTGCACCAGTGGGCATGGCGTGTGCGGTTTGTCGCGTTTGTCGGCGCGATCACTCGTGGCCACACTGTTGTTCATGGGCGCGGGCGTTGCCACGGTGTTTGTGATGCGCCATGGCGGCGTGTTATGAACGCCCTGTTTGCTTTTTTCGCGGGACTGGTGTTCGGCATCGGCCTGATTGTTTCCGGCATGTCGAATCCGGCGAAGGTGCTGGCATTTCTGGATATTGCCGGCAAGTGGGATCCGTCATTGGCGCTGGTGATGGGCGGGGCCATCGCGGTGGGGTTGGGCGCTTACGCTGTGGCGAAGCGGCGGCAGACGACGTGGCTGGACTTGCCGATGTTATTGCCGGTGGCGCGTCACATCGACCGCCGTCTCGTCGGCGGCAGTCTGTTGTTTGGCGTGGGCTGGGGCGTCGCGGGCATCTGCCCCGGCCCGGCGCTGGTGCTGGTGGGCGCGGGCGTGTGGAAGGGCGTGGTATTTGCCGTGGCCATGCTCGCGGGCATGGCGCTGTTTGAACTGCTGGAGTGGTTGGCGCAGCAGCGGCGCCGTTAATTCGCCGGCTGGAAAATCAGAAAATACTGATTCGGCAAAAACGCATGTTCCTGCGCCAGCGTGTAGCCCGCGCCGAGTAATTCTTTTTTCACGCGCTCCGGCGCGATGCGCGCGGCCACCGGCGGGCCTTCCGGTGAATCCAGTCTGAAATCAATCACCGCGAGGCGTCCACCGGGCTTGAGCGACGCCTGCAATTGCCGGAAATATTTTTCCCGGCGGTCGATGTGGTGATACACATCCACCAGAATAATGAGGTCGGCTTTCTCCGGCAGGCGCGCATTGCCCGACTCGGCGGCAATGGACTGAATATTTTTCAGCCCCTCGCGTTGGGCGCGCTGGTTGAGGTATTTCACCATGTCGGGTTCGGTATCCACGCCAAACACGCGCCCCTGCGGCGCGGCTTGCGCAAAGCGCACCGCGAAATAGCCGGTGCCCGAACCGATATCCGCGATCACCGCGTCGGGTTTGAGTTTGAGCGCGTCGATGACTTCCTGCGGTTTTTGCCAGATATCGCGCTTGGGGTCGTCGAAGCGCTTGGCCCATTTTTCGGCGTCATTGAAACGGTGGTGCCCCGTGTGGTGCGATTGCGCGTTGGCGGCGGCGGGCAGCAGCGCCAGAATCAGTAGCAAGGCGTGTACGAAATTCATCGGCGTTTTCCGCTAAGTCGTGAAAGGAAGCGGAGTATAGCGCACCGGCCCATGAAATAAATATCAATAAAAACAAATACTTACA
>VFLF01000723.1 GCA_009885185.1 Nitrosomonadales bacterium
CGCGGATTTTCTGGAGGGCTACTTTACTTCATAAAGCTGACGCTCACCCGATACCGTGTTGCCCGGCCACGGCCTAATTGTTCAAGCTTCTTCATGTCGAGAAATTTCTTCATGATTTGCTCGATCGTGCGGGGCGGGAAGCCGAGCGCTTTTATGGCATCGCCGCGATTGAATTCTTTGCGCCCAAGATTTTCCGCCCACTTCCAGAAGTCCAGTTGTTTCTGGGATAGCAAATATTCAAACTGATCACTTTCGAGGATACTTTGTGCGGCTCTGGCTTGTTTCAGGAAAACATCAAAGATGTACAAGAGCCAAGGTGATACATCTTCATTGTCACTTTTCCAGGTTCGTTGCGTCTGATTAAGTGCCAGATAATATTCAGCCTTGCTGCCTTCAATCAGCTTCTCATGGGACACGAGGGTAGCGAAGGCATAACCGTTGTGCAGGAGCATCAGATTGGTTAGTAGCCGGCTGGTCCGGCCGTTCCCGTCCTGAAACGGGTGAATAGCCAGATATTCAAATGCGAAGTTTGCGATCAGGATCAACGGGTGCTTGAACTTTTCCGTTTTGGCCCATTGATACCAGTCGATCAACTCGCGCATTTCTTTTTCGGTTAGATGCGGCGGTGTAGGATCGAAGATAATGCCGACAACCTTGCCACTTTGATCTTTTGCCTCGACGCGATTCGGTCCAAATTTGTAATGGCCCTTGTGTCCCTGGTCTTTATCGCTGTAAGCCAGCATATCCTTATGGAGTTGCAGGATATGGTTCTCGGTGACGGGTATGTCTGAGTAGTTTGCAAAGATGCGTTCCAGCATCTCGATATAGCCAGCGACCTCTTGCTCGTCGCGTGTCTTGAATGATTTGATCCGCATATTGCGGTAAAGCGCTTCAACCTCTTCGTCGCTCAGGCGATTGCCCTCAATGCGGTTTGATGCGCCCGTCGAAGTCACAATGACCGATTGCGTCAGCCGCTCAATGGTTTGGGGCAACAGGCGGTTTGTGAGGGTGTAGGTGTTCTTGACGGTGTCGATTTCGGCAATCATGGCGTAGATCGCCTCCGACAATGTCGGGGACAATTGCAGCCGTCTGCTTAATCTGAAATCACGCCAATCCATGCGTTATATTATGTGAGATTATGTGAGTAAAGTAAATACAACGTTAGATTATGTGAGATCACGATAGTTTATAATTAATTGTTAATAATCAATTAGTTATAATTTATATGGTCAGTAAAATCTTGGTAGCCAGCGGAGGAAGTATCCAATTAAGCACGGCTTCGTCAGGCTTGGATTGAAAACCTCTGTGACGTAGAGCTGGTTATACGCGCTCTGGCTTGCGCCGGTAAACCCGTGCCGTCATGCGGCTATCGACGTGCGCCAGCAGCTTTCTCGCGGTCTCCAGACTTGTGGCGTCCGAGGCGCACTTGGCTCGCAGATCGTGCTCTGTAAACCGCTCGGTGACTTTGGTCTCGGCCAGCAACCGGGTCATAAAGTTTTGCCACATGGAGTTGAATCCCGAGGCAGTGCCCCGGGTCTCGTTGATGTAGCCTTTACCGGTTGCGTTGCAGAACAGAAATGGTGAGATGTCCACCGACCGTGCAGTCTTCGCTGCTTCAGCAGCCGCGCGACGCTCTGGGGTCCACTCGTAGATGGTACGCTGCCCGGTGGTGCTGGCTGTCTTGTGGCGTTGCACGTGGATGCCGTCATCTTTGAAATGCCGGGCAGGTTCCAGGCGTAGCAGGTCGCCGCGTGCCATGCCGGTGAGTAGCTTGAGCCGGATATAGGCCTGAATAACCAAAACGCTGCCACGCTTGCGCGATGCCGGCAGGGCCAGGCATTCCTGCACTTCCCAATCCTCGACGTAGCGGGTGCGCGGAGACTCGCCCTTTAGCCGCACTTGCCCTTTGAACGGGTGCCGGTTGATGATGCCCCATTCGACGGCCTTGGTGAACGCATGGCTCAACACTTCAATCTCACGGTGTGCGGCGACGCGCGCACCGCGCAGGTCCACGTAGCGGTAGACGTGATGTGGTTCGATACCAGTGATGGGCATTGCCCCGAATACCGCGCGCAATCGGCGCAGGTGATTCGCATTATCGTAGCGGGTCTTGGGGGCTTTGGTCGGCACAACCTGAAGCTCATACCGATCGAAGAGTTGGCCGATGTTGCCGATCTCTGACGGATTGTTGATACGCTCAGCGAAAACCTTGAAAGCCTCGGGCAATGTGGTGCCCAGGCGAAACTGCGTCTTGCCATCCCATTGCGACTCAAGCCCTTTTGGCACTCGATAAATGTATGCGCCGTGGTAGTGGCGCCAGCGCGCCGGTAGTCCTCTATTGTGAGTTAGGCGGGTCTTAGACATTGATTGCGTCCCAATCAGGTTCTTGTTTCCTGTTTACTTTAGCGGGCGATGTACCGCCCAGCAAATGTTCGACATGCGCGCGCAAAACCACCAAGGATCCATCTGGCCGCTGCTTGTGCTGGATGCACATGGCACGTAATACTGCAGCCTGTGCGCCGTGCCGGACGCGATGGGTGAGATCGGCTATTTCTGCGTCAGTCAGCAGCATATTCAATTTCAATTAGTTTGTACAGGGTATCGCAGTCAATCTTGCATTCAGTCGCGTTGGCCTCTTTATCTTGCCGTGATTTGGATGAGAGCGGTGCGGACTACCCCCACAAAAGTGAGGGGGGATGGACCGGAAAAGGATTTTTATTTGCGATTATTGGGCGTCTGGCCCCGAAAATCGCCGTGCGGCCTTGCCGGCTTGAGCAGTCAGA
>VFLF01000115.1 GCA_009885185.1 Nitrosomonadales bacterium
GTACAACCCCTTTACCAACTAAAGATGTGTAGATACCTATGCCTTCAAGGGCAAGGGAACACTTGAAGCGGAGCAGAGGGCCAAGATGGGGATGGGGTACTGTTTGCGCACAATTACCCCCTCCCCCTCCCAGCCTCCGCCTTGAAGGCATGGGTGTCTACACATCTCTACATATCGGCTCCCTCGCCCCGTTCTTACGGGGAGAGGGTTGGGGTGAGGGGAGCATACTGGCAGTTGCACCGCCCCTCACCCTAACCCTCTCCTCGCACGCGGGGCGAGGGGACAGTATTTTGGTAATGTGTAGATACCCATGCCTTGAAGGGGAGAGTTTCTTTGGAACCGTGTCACTGCTTGAGTGCCGCATAGGGTGAAGCACTACACTATGCCTGATTGAATCCGGCAAGCACCGGCGTGATTTCCTTCAGCCGCGGCAACACCTCCCGCGCAAACAGGTTGATGCTCTTCTCTGTTTCTTCGTGGTTCATGAAGCCCGAGCGGCCGATCATGACCAGATGCCCGAAGCCGCCGACGAACTGGTAGAAATCCATGATCTGCCGGTACACCGAATCCGGCGTGCCCGCGAACAGAATACCCTGCGCTTTTGCGGCCTCCGGCGTGGTGCCGATCAGCCCCGCCGTATTCGCCACCGAGGGTTTCATGCCCGGCACGGTTTTGGAATCGGCCCTGGGCCGGCTGCGATAGATCATCGGCGCGGCTTCGTGCGGCGCACCGCCTGCAAGAAATTTGCCGAACTGCGGCGCGGATTTCATGCTGGTGTTGAGGAACCACAGCAGCTTGCCGCCCAGGCGCATGCCTTCCTCTTCGGTTTCGCCCACGGCCACCATGGCCGCATACGCAAATCGCTCGGTGGTCGAGGGCGGCAAGCCGGCCTCGGCGCGCGCGCGCCGGTTGGCCGCGTACGAGGCTTTGGTGCCTTCGGGGCCGCGTAGCACCAGTGCATGCACCATGCCGCGTCGGCCCACGTCCGCCGAGGTGGAGGCGTCGCCGGTGGCGGACCACATGCGCGGCAAGGGTTGCTGATAGGCCGGCGGCCAGATGTTCACGTGACGATGGGTAAAGTGTTTGCCCTCCCAACTGAACGGGCCGTCGTGGTGCGTGAGCGACTTGGTGATGAGGTCTATGGCCTCCCAGTAACGCTCGCCGTTGTCCAGCGCGCTCATGTTGCTTGAGGCCATTTCGCTGCCGCCGGATTTCACAAAGCCGATGTCGAGCCGCCCGCGGCTGATCACATCGGCGGTGGCGTATTCTTCGGCGAGGCGCACCGGATCAGGCCGCAGCGTGACCAGCGTGCCCAGGCTCAGGATGCGCGCCTTCTTGGTCTGGCGCGCGAGTATCGCCACCAGCATGGGGTTGGCCGCGAGCAACGAATTGATTCCCGCGTGATGCTCGATGGCGACGACGTTCAGCCCGCGCTCATCGCACAGCAGGAATTCGTCGATGCATTCCTCGAACAGATCCGCCGCGATCTTCGGATCGCAATGGCGGTTGGGCAAACTGGCGCGCACCGAAGGCGCGCGATCAAGCACCTCTTGCGGCACATGGGGATAGGGAATTTCGCACTGATACCAGACATCCATGATGGTCTTCGTCCTGGCTAGGTTTGTTGCAGGAAAGCCTGCGCGCGCGCCGCGAGCGCGGCGGGCTGTTCGATTTCGGGGTGATGACCGGCGGCGGCGATGGTTTCGAAACGCGCGCCGGGAATCAATTTGGCGTAGGCCTCGCCATACGAAGGTTTGACCACGCCGTCGGCGGCGCCCCACAGCACCAGCGTGCGCGCCGTGATGCTGCCCAGCCAGCGCTTGAGTTGCGGGTTATGCATGTAAGGGTGAAAGCCGTAGCGGCACAGCGCATCCCAGTTGCGCGCGCGGGTGACGAGCGCTTCGTCCTCCATGTCGTCGTAGCGCGGCGCGTGGGCGCCAGGGTCGTGCCAGCTCGCGCGGATCACCTCATTCGGATGCGCGTTGAATACATCAAGAATATCCGGCGTCTCGCGGTCGCTGACCTTGATGCCCAGCGAATCGACGAGAATCAGCCGGTCTATGCGCCGCCCGGCCTTGACCGCGATCTCGGCGGCCAGCCAGCCCCCGAACGACAACCCCATCAGCGTCACCGGGCCCTTGGGCAAGGTATCCAGAAACGCCAGATACAAATTGATCAGGTCGTACATCGTACCGAAATCCGCCGGGCGCCGGGAGCCGCCGAATCCGGGATGAGAAGGTGCGATCAGCCCGGCATCGCGCGCGAGCAAATCCACGATGGGCAGCCGGGGATCGATGTGCTGAAAGCCGTGCAGCAGCAACAGCGGCTGGCCGGCGCCACGGCGCAAGACTTCCAACTCGATGCCGGCGACGGACATGCGGTCCGCGGCTGGCGCGGTGATGACAGCGGACATTCGGGGTTCCTTGCGGTGAAACGGAGAATTTGATGGAGCCCCGAATTTACCGCATCGGGGACGGGAATAACAAATGCCGGTTGCGCGTCACGTTGTTGATGGTGCTGCGCGAGGGGTTGATCTTTTTCAGACGGGTTGATTCCCGGATTCGCGCTGGTATTTGCCAGGACTGATGGATTGGCTCGCGATGATTAATGCGTCAATGGGTCGCAAATCAATCACTGCGGAAGGTTTGGCTGGGCAACATTTTCAGGAAAACACCGAGGCTTGGTGAAAATTCATGCGATTGACTGTTCGCCCGTTGCGGCATAGATTGCCGTTTGGTGAAAAATAGTGCTTGAATCTGTACCCCTGCTCTGCAAATGGCGATCTAAGGAAGATTCCGGACTCAATCCGGCGGAAATCTGTGCCGGAACTGAACTTGGGTTGGCCCCACTACGGATCGTGGTGCACGATGCGGGTTTTGGGAGGGTCAGGTCACGATGCAAACTTCGTCTCCGAATGCAGCCGGGTTGAATTCTGCCTTGCGTTTGATCCGGGCGATCGTGCGAGCACTACCTATGTGCGCGCTTCTTACGCATGGTAGCGCAACGCTTGCTCAAGCGTATCCGTCCAAACCGGTACGGTTCCTCTCAGGACAGCCACCGGGCGGTGCGACCGATTTTTTTGCGCGCATGGTCGCGCAAAAACTGAACGAAATCTGGAAACAACCTGTGATCATCGAGCATCGTCCCGGCGCATCCGGCTCGATCGCCGTGGAGCTGACCGTGAAATCGCCAACCGACGGTCATACCCTGGTGTTCGTCACTGCGGGACAGATTGTGATCAATCCTCATCTCCTCAAGCTCAACTATGACCCGCTCGTCGATCTGGCGCCGGTGGCGTTTCTCGTGCACACCGCCATGCTGCTGGTAACCCACCCGGCGGTTCCGGCCAAATCCGCCAAGGATCTGATCGCGCTGGCAAAAGCCCAGCCCGGTAAACTCAACGTCGGTTCGGGCGGCAACGGCGTACCCACGCATCTCGCCGCCGAACTCTTCATGTCGCTCACCGGCACACGCATGACGCACATTCCGTTCAAAGGCGCGGGCCCGAGCGTGCTAGCGCTGATGACCGGTGACATCGATCTCGCATTTGGATCGTTACCTTCCACGCAGGGCCCGGCCAGAGCTGGACGCGTGCGTGCCCTGGGAGTATCGACAGCGAAGCGATCGCAGGCTTGGCTTGAGCTCCCGACGCTTGCGGAATCCGGCGTGCCCGGTTTCGAGATGACCAGCTGGTACGCCTTCTTCGGTCCGTCCGCGCTGCCGAAGGACACGATCACACGCATACATGCCGATATCGGCCGCATTGCCGCGCAACCGGAGTTTCAGGAGCGCCTGATGAGCGAGGGCGCGGAGCACGAGGCAATGACGAACGAGCGCTTCGCCCAATTCATCCGTAGCGAATCTGCGCGTTGGGCGAAAGTCATACGCGAGCGCAATATCCGTGCGCAGTGACGACTCAACGATCTAGGAAAGTGCTGAAGGCCACAGGAGCGGGAATTTATTATTTTGTCATTCCGGCGGCAGGCCGGGATGATGATAACAAGGGAATCTAATGGGACAACTGACAGGCAAGACAGCGCTGGTCGCCGGTGCGGGGCGCAACAACGGCAAGGCCATCTCGATCGCATTCGCCCGGGAAGGCGCGGACCTGATACTCGTTGCGCGGGAAAAGCAGGACGCGCTGACCGAGGTGGTGAAAGAGTGCGAA
>VFLF01000554.1 GCA_009885185.1 Nitrosomonadales bacterium
GCCGAGCCGCGGCATGTGGGAGCACGGATAGGTCGCCCACGCGTTGTAGATTTTTTCGTAGGTGTATTTCGCGATGGCTTCGGAGTTGCCGCGCTGCGCGCCGTAGCCCGTCAGGCTCGGCCCGACATTGCCGACGTTGATCTCGCCGGGTGCCAGTGCGTGGCAGTTCTGGCACAACCCGCCGTTTTCCTTGCGGCCTTCCAGTTTGCCGAACTGGATGCGGTCTCCCGCACCATCGTGCGCCAGATCGCTACCGCGCTTCCAGTCGCCGGACAGCTTGCCGCCTTCGGGATAGCGTATCGACTCGCGCGCGAGCTTCACCACCTCCGCCGCTTCGTCCTGCGTGAGTTTCGCTTCGCCGATCTTGCTGCAAATCTGCTGCGCCCTGTCCTGCGCCAAGCGCTTGAGCATCGCCGGCGCCGGCGCGGTGAAATCCTCGCTCAGCATTTTCTCCACCGCCTGCCGCGTCACCGCCGGTTCGGGAAAACTCGCGCAGCCGACTGCGATCAGTGCCGTGGCGGTCAGCGCGAGCCATTTCAAATGGGTCTTTTGCATGTGCGACTCCTAGCGTTTGAAGCCCGGCACCTTGATCACCGCGCCATTACCCTGATAATGCAGGTAAGTGGTCAGCGCAATCGAGGTATCCGACTCATACTTGAGTTCGGGCAAACGCATCTGCCAGAAACAGTCATACAGCCGCCACTGCATGGTGCGCACCACGAAATGCGCGCCGCGATACGCGGGCCAGCTCGACACCACGTCCTGTATTTGTTTTTTGTCGGTCATGTTGACCAGATCCTGCAGGCGGATGCGCTTGTTGGATTCGCCATGGCACTGGATGCAGGCGAAATCGGTTTGCCCGCTGCGCCGGAAAAACAGTTGCTCGCCGGCTTTATACATCTCGCGCGTCTTGGGATGATCGAGCGCGACATTCATTTTCATGCCGTTCGAGCGCGAGGTGATGTAGAGCGCCAGCGCTTCAATGTCGGAGCCGTCGCTGCCAGCGGGACTGATCGCGCGCCGCTGCGATTCCTCGCGCTTGAAGCCTTGCAGGGTTTCCATGCAGGTGAGGAGGCGTGATTCGAGATCCTGCACGCGATTGGTATCGGCGAAAAAGCGCGGCAAGCGGATGGATGCGCCTTCGAGCTTGCCCGGCCCCAGACCCAAGTCGCATTGCTCCAAGGATGCGTTCTTCGGCCCGCGCGCGCCGTGAAACAGCTTTTTGCCGCGATCCAGCCACAGCTCGCCGGGGTTGTCTTCCATCAGCATCTGGCGCCCGACCGCCAGTGCGTCGGCCTGTGCGTGGGCGCCGCCCGCGAACAGGATGAAGACAACGGACGCTGCGGCAGCGCCCACTTTCGCTATCGTTGGCATGCACGGCATC
Source organism: Nitrosomonadales bacterium (assembly GCA_009885185.1). The sequence goes on from VFLF01000554.1 coordinate 1,385, forward strand.
TTGACTCCCCCTGCTGGGGTTACCGCGTAGGCACTACTACGCTGTTTTTATCTGCTCGTTCCCGCGCCAGAGATCAGGCTGACACCACGGCTTCGTCGGTGCGCTTGCCGCCAGTGTTATCCGTCCATGTCACCACGATTTTATCGCCGTTCTTGGCACCCTTGACGCGCAACCCGAGAAACGGATTGCGCGAGATGGCCTGACTCCATTGCCCGTCCATCACGGTTTTACCGTTGTGGGTGACCACGACGCTTTGAATAAAATGCACCGGCACCAGCTTGCCGGATGCATCGCGGCGCGTGCCGGTTTCCATCGGGTGTGCAATCAGTATGCGTACGTCCGCGGTGTCGCCTTGAAGGATGGCGCGGATTTTCATCGGATCAGACATGATATGTCCTCTTATTCAATTCTGCGTAAGGTTAACCGCAACCGCCGACGGTGATTTTGACTTCCTTCACCGCCGTGAAATATTTTCCGTCCGCCTTGACCACGACGCGCACATCGGAGGTCTGGCCCATTTTCAAGCGTGTGGAAACGTAAGCGTCACCGCTGGTGATGTCAAAACTGGCGGCAAGCGGAAACGGATTCTTTTCCGCGAGGATCGAAATGCTCTGCGTGTTAGGTATCTTGCTCGCCACGGCAATTGGCACCACTGCGCCGTTTTCCGCGATATCGGGCGCGGTAATCACGATGTCCTTGCTTTCGACCAGGTTCGATGCGCCCAAGCTCTTTAGCGCGTCATTGACCGCCTTGGACTCAAAACCGCCCTTGTTCCACGGCGCGGCCAGCGCTTCGCCGGCGCGCATCAGACCCGCGGCTGACAACGCACCCAGCGCGCCCATAGTGCCTATGGCGCCGGTAAACTTCAGTATTGCCCTGCGAACAGGGTGAATATGGGATTGCATTTCGCCTCCTCCGTCTCAAAATATGCCATATGCCGTGCGTCTTGAATGTGCCGTCTTCCAGGACACGCCGAACGTCAATCGAACATCAATTCCACAAATGTTAGTATATTAATGATTACTAACGAATCAAATGCTAACAAGAATACACGCGATGTGTATCAATCGTGTCTATGCGAACAAAAATCGACCTTATCAAGGACGTGTTCGACAGCATCGCCGGCCAATATCATTAAGTATTTGATTTTAAACATTTTTTGTTACCGTCATTCCGCCCTTCAAGAGGACAGTCATGCAATTCGACAAAGAACTCGACGCACGTGGTCTCAACTGCCCACTGCCCATTCTGAGAACCAAAAAAGCCCTGACCGACATGGCCTCGGGACAAGTGCTCAAGATCGTCGCCACCGACCCCGGCTCGGTCAAGGACTTCCAGGCATTCGCCAAGCAGACCGGCAACCCCTTGCTCGCCTCCGACAGCGCCGAGAAGGTATTCAGCTTTTTCCTGCAAAAGAAATAGTGCACCCTTGGTTCGCGCGAGCTGACGCGCGGGCCGACATTAAAGCGCTACCTTCGATTCCGCCCCATGCGATTCGATCTGTTCCATGAGGCGGCGCTGCCTCCGTGGCTGAACCTTTCCGAAACGGCACTGTACGCCGAACTGCTGGCGCAAATCGAACTCGGCGAGCGCCTGGGCTACGGCTGCGCGTGGCTCACGGAGCACCATTTCCTGCGCGGTTACTCGCATGCCTCCAAGCCCGAGCTGTTGCTGGCAGCAGCGGCGGCACGCACC
>VFLF01000658.1 GCA_009885185.1 Nitrosomonadales bacterium
ATCGAGATCGACGTCGAACTGCCTTGTCTTGATGAGCATCGCCAGATGAAAGCCGATGTCGCGCGCGTAGACGCCGGGTTTCAACGTGCCTTTGAGTGTGAGCTTGATCGACTTCGGTACCTGCACCCAATTGGTGCCGGTGGCGAGCACGCGGCTGATTTCCGCGCCCATGCGAAAGCCGAACGCGCCGATGGCGCCGGCGTTGGTGGCGTGGCGGTCGTTATCAAAGTAGAACATGCCGGGCAGCAGCAGGCCGGACTCCATCGGAAAAATATGCCCGTGGCCGCCGCGCCCCACGTCGTAAAAGTTTTTCACACCCCATTGCTTCGCGGCGCGGCGGTTGAACGCCCCGCGCTCGGCGGCGCGCGCGCTGCCGTAAATCACGTCGTGATCGCTGACCATCATTACTTTATCGGGCGCGGTAAGGCGATTGATGCCGAGCGAATCGAGTTCTCGCTTCGCGCCCATCACCACGCCGTCGTGAATCATCACGTAGTCCGGATCGGGGAACACCACGTCGCCGGGGCGCACGGAGGCCTTACCGCTTTTGACGGCCAGCACCTTTTCAACTGCTGTCATGCTCATGTTGGTTTTGTGGCTGCGCGTGAATTTTTACATTGCGATGCTATCATGCGACAAAGGAGGATCCTATGTATCCACGTTGTGTTTTGTCTTTGGTATTTCTTGCTGTGTGCGTCACGGCGCAGGCTGCCGAATGGAAGCCCGCGAAGCGTATCGAGGTGGTGGTGCCCAATGCGCCAGGCGGCGGCAACGACCGTCTGGTGCGCCTGGTACTGAAAATCGCACAGGAGCAAAAGCTGATTGAGCCGGTGGTGAACGTGATCCACAAACCCGGCGCGGGCGTGGTGATGGGGCTGACGTATCTGAACCAGTTTCCGGGCGACGCGCATCATATCGCGATTATTTCGTCCACTTTTTTGGGCGATTACGTGTCCGGGCGCAGCACTATCAGCCCCACCGATATCACGCCTATTGCGCAGTTGTTCACCGAATACGTGGGGTTCGCGGTCAAGCCGGATTCGCCGATCAAATCAGGCAAGGACGTGATGGCGCGCCTGAAAGCCGACGTGGGATCGTTGAGCGCCGCCATCTCCGGCGGGCCGGGCAATCACAATCACATTGCGCTGTCGATGGTGGCTCGCGCGGCTGGCGCGGACGCCAAAAAACTCAAGATGGTGGTGTACAGCAGCGGCGCCGATGCACTGACCGCCGCAATGGGCGGCCACGTTGATATCGTGGTGGCGCCCGCCGCGAGCATGCTGCCGCATGTGCAAGGCGGGAAGCTGCGCTTCGTGGCCCTGGCCGCACCCAAGCGCCTGGAAGGCGCGTTTGCGTCGGTGCCGGTGTGGAAGGAACTGGGCGCCAACGCGGTCACGTCCAACTGGCGCGCGATGGTCGGCCCGCGCGGTGTGCCGCCGGCGCAAATCGCCTATTGGGAAAACCTGCTGGCGCGCGTAGTCGAAACGGATGAATGGAAAAAAATGCTTGAACGCGATCTGGTAACCAACGAGTTTTTGCGCAGCGCGCGCATGCGCGACGAATTGAAATCGGACGCCGAGGAATTAAAGGCGGTTATGACGGAACTGGGGTTGGTGAAGTAGGGCGAAGGCGGCGCGCAGCGCGAGTGCCGAGGCCGAGTGTCGTTACCCCCGCCGTCATTCCCGCGCAGGCGCATAAGCGCTAACGTAACCGGTTCCTCCCCCTTGAAGGGGAGGGGGAAATGCGTCGGCATGTTTAAGTTAGTGCTCATGTGCGAAGGCGGGAATGACGAGGTATGGTTTTTCTTGCTCACGCGGCTGTGTTTGATGGCGTTGTGCCCGCGGAAAGCCTGAGAAACCGTAAATCTCAATAGGCTGTCAATGCGGAGTGCGATTCAATGAGGCAAGAAGCTACGCAGAAATTCGACGTGGTTGTGGTCGGTTGTGGCGTCGCCGGCCTGAGCGCGGCAGTTGCGGCTGCCGAGGCAGGCGCGACTGTGGCGGTGCTCGAACGCAGTACTTACGACGAGCGCGGCGGCAACACGCGCTACACCACTGCCGCCATCCGCATGAAAAGCGATGAGGCGGTGTCGGATGATTTTCTGGATGTGTTCGCCGCCAACAGCGGTTACCACGTGCAGCCGGATTTCATCGAGGCTACCGTGCAGGACAGCGCCAACTGGCCGGCGCAGGTGCGTGCGGCATCGTTCACCGACCCGGACTTGATTTCGTTTTTCGCCGACGAAGCCCCGCCGGCGATTGCGTGGCTGAAGGCTCATGGCGTGAAATTCGGCGGCATCGGGTTTTATGGCCTGACGCCGCGCGCCTCGCCGCGCATCGCCATCAGCGGCGGCGGCCTGCATTTGATCGAGGTGATGACCGCGTACGCTGAAAAACTCGGCGTGAAGTTTTTTTACGAAACCACTGCGCAAAATCTCGTGCAAAACCCGCGTGGCGACGTGTGCGGCCTGCGCGCGATGTCACGGGCCGAGGGCGCGCAGGTGTTCGCGTGCGGCGCGGTCATCCTCGCCTGCGGCGGATTTCAGGGCAATCTCGAAATGGTGGTGCGCTACATCGGCGCCAAGGGGCGTTACCTGCGCCCGGTCGCGCTGGGCGGCTATTACGACAAGGGCGAAGGCATCGACATGGCCTTGCGCATCGGCGCGGCGCCGGCGGGCGACTTCGCGGAATACCACGCCGAGCCGATCGATCCGCGCTCCGGCGCCACCGAGCCGCTGGTGATGGCGTACCCCTACGGAATTTTGATTAACCAGCAAGGCAGGCGTTTTACCGACGAAGCGCCGGGACCTATCGACGCCAGTTATGAAACCACCACGCGCGTGATCGCCGAGCAAAAACAGGGCATCGCGTTTTGCATCCTCGACGACAAAATCAACGCCATCGAAAACTGGCGGCGCTGCGTACGCACGGACCAGCCGCCCGAAACCGCGCCCGATGTGCAGACGCTCGCGCGCAAGCTCGGCTTCGATGGCGCGGCAGCGGAGCGCAGCATCGCCGAATACAACCGTGCCTGCCGTAGCGGCACGTTCAACCCGTTCGTGCTCGACGGGCTGGCCACCGAAGGGCTTGCGCCCAACAAATCCAACTACGCCGTGCCGCTGGACAAGCCGCCGTTTCACGCCTACCCCGTCATCTCGTCCAATACCTTTACCTTTGGCGGGCTGAAGGTGGATACGGATTGCCAAGTGTTGAATGCCGACGGCGATGCCATGCGCGGGCTTTATGCGGCGGGCGAGACCGTGGGGATTTACTACGGCAAGTATCCGGGAGCTACTTCGGTGTTGCGCGGGGCGGTGTTTGGGCGGCGGGCGGGGGAGCGGGCGGGGGCGCTGATGAAATCCCGTTAATCCGCGGTGATATTCACTTCCTTCGCCAGCGTCAGCCACTTCACCGTTTCTTCCTTCAGATATTTATCGAACGCCTTGGGCGAGGTGCCCGCCGGGCCGCCACCTTGTGCGGAAAGTTTGGCGATGATGTCCGGTTCGGCGACGATTTCGGCCACCGCGCGCGCGATTTTTTCGAGGATGGCCGGCGGTGTTTTCGCGGGCGCGAGTATGCCTTGCCACAGATCGATCTGCACTTTCGGATAACCCAGTTCGCTGATAGTGGCAACTTCGGGCGCGAGCGTGCTGCGCTTTTCCGTGGTGACGGCCAGAGCGGTGAGGCGGCCCGATTTCACGTGCGGATAAAGACCGATCAGGTTGGAGATCGCGACCTGTATCTGGCCCGCTACCAGATCGACCGAGATGGGGCCAGTGCCTTTGTACGGCACATGCACAACA
>VFLF01000155.1 GCA_009885185.1 Nitrosomonadales bacterium
AGACATCACTGTTGAGCTGAATGACATAAAAATATAAATTCTGTTTAAAAACAAATACTAGGATAAACATGATTAGCGCAGCCATCATAGGCCTCGGCTGGTGGGGAAAAACCATCGTCAACGCGGTGCAAGGTAAAAGCGAAAAAATTCGCTTTGTGCATGGCGTCAGTCACGAGCCGGACAGCGTGCGCGACTACGCCAAAGAAAAAGGCTTCACCTTGAGCACTACGCTCGAGGCCGCGCTCGCTGACCCGCAAGTGCAGGTGGTGTGGCTGGCCACGCCACACTCAACGCATCGCAAATTGCTGGAGCAGGTGGCCGCCGCGAAAAAGCCGGTATTCTGCGAAAAACCATTCGCGCTGAAATTTGCCGACGCGCTGGCCATGGTCGACGCCTGCAAAAAAGCCGGCGTGCCGGTGGGTGTCGGGCAGAACAAGCGATTTTGGCCATCAATGACGGAGCTGCGCCGCGTCGTCGCCAGTGGCGCGCTGGGCCGCGTGCTGCACATCGAGGGCCACTACAGCAACGAGAACTCCAGCAATTTTTTCGCGCCATGGCGCGATCTGCCAAACGAAACACCGGGCGCGGGCATGACCGGCACCGGCATCCATATCCTCGATGCCTTCACCAACCTTGCCGGCCCCACGGCGGAAGTCAACGCGCAGTTTGTCGCCACGCAAACCGGCCACAACCCGCTCGATACTATCTCGGTGCTGTTTAAATTCGCCAACGGCGTCAGCGGCTTTCTCGGCGCGGTGCGCCCGTCGCCGTTTTACTGGCGCGTGCAGGTGTTCGGCGACAAAGGCTCGGCGGAAGCGCTGGGCGAAACCGAATGCATCACCCGTTTGTCGGGCGGCAAGACCGAGCGCAAGGAATTCGCCAAGGTGGATTCACTGCTGGTGGAGATCGAACACTTTGCCGACGCCGTGAGCGGCAAAGCACCCTACCCGATCACGCCCGATGAAATCGTCAATACCATCGGCGCATTCGAGGCAATCACCACCTCGATAGAAACCGGCAAGCCGGTGCGACTGAAGAGATAGCAGGTTAATCCGACTCGGCGATATACACGCCCCAAGGCATATCGCCCACCTTGATGTCAGATATTTTTTCCAGCTTCTCGGTATCGACCACCGACACGGTGTTGGAACGTCCGTTCGCCACGTAGAGTTTTTTGCCATCCGGGCTGATCGCCATGTTCCACGGACGCTCGCCCACCTTGATGGTTTTGGCGACCTTGTTGCTGGCGACATCGATCACGCTCAACGTGCCGTCAGCGCCATTGGACACAAACACGGTTTGGCCGCTGGGATGGATGCGGATGCCATTTGAACGCACGCCCGCCGGAATTATTGCGACAACCTTGTGGCTTGCCACGTCGATCGCATACACACGATTCGCCAGCTCGCAGGCTACGTACGCGAGCTTGCCATCGGGCGTGAAGCCGATGCCGCGCGGGCGCTTGCCGACCTTGATCGTGGTGTGAACCTTGCGCGTGGCAACATTGATGACATCCACCACTTCGGATTCTTCCGCGCTCACATACACCCAGCGGCCATCGCGGCTGAACACCGCGTGCTCCGGGTTTTCGCCTTCGGTCTTCACCTGAAACGCGCGCTTGCCGCTGGCCGTGTCGATGAAATGCACGGAGTTGTCTTCCTCTATCGCCACTGCCAGCAGTTTGCCATCAGGTGAGCGGTACACCCCTTCGGGTGATTCGCCGAGATCGACCTTGCCGGTGATTTTGCGCGAGGCCAGATCTACGATTTGCAGTGCATTCGCGGGTTGATCGCTGACGTAGAGCATTTTGCCGTCGCGCGACGCGGTCATGCCGCGCGGCCGCTTGCCCGCCGGAAACGTCGCCACCACCGCATCAGTGGCGACATCGATCACAGTGATATCGCCGGATTTTTCGTTGGACACATACGCAAAAGGCGCCGCCGTCAGCGCCGCACTCCATCCGATGCAGGCGCAAAGCAATGCCGCCGCAGTGTTCTTGATGGCCATTTTTTCTCCTCTCGTTTTTATATAAAAAAACTTTATAAACAAATACTTATGTTATTTTAATGGGCCCGACGAGGCGCCTGCTTGGCACGGGCATTGGTCTCCTTAATCTGCTCCGGCGTCATTTCCTCCGCTGCCGGAGCGCGCAAACTCAGGCCGTCCATGTAGCCATTTTGCGCCGCGGCAGTCAGCCAGTAATACGCCGCCATCGGGTCTTTGGCGACACCCGTCCCTGCGAGGTAATAGCGTCCGAGATTCAGTTGCGCGATGCCCACGCCCTGCTCCGAGGCTTTTAAAAACCACGCGGCAGATTTCGCCATATCGCGCGCGACACCGCGTCCGTCCTTGTAATAAATGCCGATCTCGAATTGCGCTTCCGGATGCGATTGCTCCGCCGCCGCCGTGAACCAGCGCGCCGCCAGGCCATGATCACGCTCCGCCCCCCAGCCGAACTTGTGCATCAGGCCGACGCGATATTGGGCCTCCGCCACGCCCTTGTCCGCCTCGGGCCGGTAAAGTTTGTAGGCCGCCGGGTAATCTTCTTTGTCGTAAGCGGCTCGCGCTTGTTCGACCTGCGCCGTGGCGCCTGCCGACCACCCCAATACAAATGCACAGGCGAGCGCCGCTATCCATCGCTGCATCCGGTGTTCCATCAAACTCATCACATCCAATATCCGGAGCTGTAGCGCCTCCGCAAA
>VFLF01000843.1 GCA_009885185.1 Nitrosomonadales bacterium
CCGATACAACCCCGGTGCGCAGCGGCAAACCCGGCTGCGAATACGCCTGCGCGATGCCGCCCAGCGCCTGCGCCATCGAGTCCGTGCCCGGCAGCGCGGCATTCGGCCCATTTGGCCCGTAGCCGGAAATCGACACATAGACCAGCTTCGGATTTATTTTCTTCAAATCCTCATAACCGAAACCGTTTTTCTCGGCGGCGCCGGGGCGAAAGTTCTGCCCGAAAATATCCGCGCGTGCCACCAGCTTGTGCAGTATCTCGCGCGACTCCGGCGATTTCATGTTCAGCGCAAAGCTCTTTACGCCGCGATTGTTGGTTTCAAAATAGGTGCTGGGCAAACCAGGGAACACGCTGGAACCGCGTGAGTTATCGCCCTTGCCCGGCACCTCGATCTTGATCACCTCCGCACCAAGATCAGCCATCAGCATATAAGGCACCGTGCCGGCCTGCGCGGTGGAGCAGGCCACTACTTTTACACCGTCGAGCGGGCCGCGTGATTGAGTCATGCCTGAAATCCCCTATTGATTTATACCAAAGATATTCATCCAGCTTTCACGAGAAGCAATTTCAATCCCGTCGTTCCCGCGCAAACGGGAACCCATAGAGCGTTTCAATTGGCACGGCGTTATGGATTCCCGCCTGCGCGGGAATGACGAATGGAACGTTTTGATTAAGCAGCCACTGCAACCCCACCAACAGCCATTTCACGAAGAAAAAACGCCGCAATCGGGTCGTGTGACGCCGCCGTGGTGCGCGCGGCCTGATCGATGTACAGCAACTCAATCGCGCCGCCCGCCTTGCGATAATTGGCCGCAAAGCGCTCCGGCTCGTTCAGCGCCACCGGCGATTCAGGATCGCAGTAGTCATGCACCGGATCGGGCCGGCCCTGCACCCACAGCGCGGGGGGCATCGCTACTTTCTCGCCACGCTCCAGCATCAGCATCGGGTTGCCCTCGGCCATGTTTTCGTCGTTTTTCCAGAACGAGCCTTGCCGTTCAGGAATATCGCCCACCCACGCCGTGCCCTTGGCGCGCTCGCGCACCGCATTGCGAAAGCGCGACAGCGGATTAATCACTGGCCATGCCATCGCCACACAGCGCACGCTTGCGTCCACCGCAGGCGAACCGGCGGGCAGCGCAATCGCCGTGTAGCGCGGATCATGCGGCCGCATCGCCGCCAGCATCGCCAGATGTCCACCGCTCGATTGCCCGCAGATACCGACAAGATCGGCTCGTGTCTGCAACTTTGCGGCGCGCGCTTTCAGCCAGCGGATCGCGTAGTTGATATCCACCAGCGCCGTC
>VFLF01000703.1 GCA_009885185.1 Nitrosomonadales bacterium
CTGCTGCGCGACGCCGACGTGATCCTGATGCTAGAAGTGGGCGATCCGTGGGGCAACATGAATACCTTCGCCGATCCGTATAAAACCTATCGCAGCAACATCAAGCCCGACGCCAAGATCATCACCATCGGCATGCGCGAGGTGTATCTGAAATCGAATTACCAGGATTTCCAGCGCCATCAGGCGGTGGATCTGCCGATTGGCGGCGATGTGCAGGCGACGCTGCCCGATCTGATCGACGCCATCAAACGCGCCGCCCCGAATGCCGCGGCAGTGAGCCAGCGCCGCGCGACCTACAAAAAGATGCACGACGAGATGCGCGCGCGCGACAAAGAAGCCGCGACGCTGGGCTGGGATGCCTCGCCGATTTCCACCGCGCGGCTTGCGGCGGAAACCTGGCAGGTCATCAAGAACGAAAAATGGTCGCTGGTGACCAGCGACCGCATCGCCTGGGCGCGCCGCCTGTGGCCGACCACGGAGTACCACCAGATGCTCGGCGGTTCGGGCGGCGCGGGTCAGGGTTATTACATGTCGGCCTCGGTGGGCGCTGCGCTCGCCAACCGCGACCGCGGCATCATGTCAGTCAACTTCCAGCCCGACGGCGATTCGATGTACGCGCCGGGTTCGCTGTGGACGCTGGCGCATCACAAAATTCCGATGCTGATCGTGATGCACAACAACCGTTGCTACCATCAGGAAATCATGCATGTGGCGCGCATGGCGGCGATCCACAACCGCCCGCAGCACACCGCGCGCATCGGCACCGAAATCACCAACCCGGATATCGATTTCGCCAAACTCGCGCAGGCAATGGGCGTGTGGGCGGAAGGCCCGATCAGCGATCCGGCGAAACTCGGCCCGGCGTTACAGCGCGCGATGGCAGTGGTGAAGCAGGGACGGCCGGCGCTGGTGGATGCGGTGTGTCAGGGAAGATAAGTGCCGTGAGGCGTGAAGCGTGAGGTGTTAGGCGTAACGTCAACACCAGCGCTACGGCGAGGTTACTCGCAACGCCTCACCCCTCACTCCTAACTCACACTCACACTCAAAAATCCTTCAACAGCGGCACATCCTTCGCCGCCGGCGGATTCTTGATGGTACGCAGATAAGCGTGTATGTCCGCAAGATCCTGCTCGGGCAGAGTCTTTACGGAATAAGGAATCATCACCTGGCGCGGCTTACGGGTTTGCTGCGCAAACGCCGGATACGGCCACACGGGCGATGCGATTTTCGGCCCCGCGCCACGCTCGCCACCCTGCCCAACACTGCCGTGGCAGGTATCGCACAAGTGATGCTTGTACGCCTTGAAACCGCGCGCAGCGTCACCCGCAGGCGTGTCCTGCGCTTGCCCAGATCCCGCGAACACCACCAAACACCATCCGCTTAATACCAGAATCCGTTTCATCATCCGTGTCATTTCCCCTCCCTGATTATTCGGGTTTAATGCCTACCTGCGCCGCCACTTTTTTGTAGCGCTCGATGTCGCTCGCAATGCGCGCGTTAAACGCCGTGCCGTCCGTGGCAACGGCCTCGGCGCCGCCCACCACGGCCAGACGCTCTTTGACATCGGGGCGCTTCAACACATCGGCGGTGACAGCATACAGTTTTTTGGTCACCGCAGCAGGCGTGCCCCTGGGCACGAAAAATCCCACCCAGATCGATGCATCCACGCCCGGCACGCCCATCTCCTGCGCGGTCGGGTAGTCGGGCACCATGGGCGACCGTTTGGCCGTGGTGACACCCAGCACTTTGACACGCTTGCCCTGCAAATGCGGCGACACGCCCGGCATGCCGGCCACCGTGAAGGTCACGTCATTGGTCGCCACCGCCACCACCGCCGGCGCGCCGCCCTTGTAGGGCACGTGGGTCATTTTCACGCCCGCCGCGGCGGCCAGCCATTCGCTCGCCATGTGATTGACCGATCCCGTGCCGGGCGAGCCAAAGGTGATCGAACCGGGCTTGCTGCGCGCAGCCGCGATCAAGTCCTTTAGGCTATTGATCGGCGACTGAATATTCACCACCACCAGCATCGGCGCATCGCTTAGCATGATCACCGGCTCGAAGGTTTTTTCGTCGTACGGCATAGTCTTGAACATCACCGGATTGACAGCCAATTCGCCCGTGTGCGCCGACAAGATGGTGTAGCCATCGGGATTGGCCTTCGCGGCAGCCGCGGCGCCGATAAAGCCGTTCGCCCCCGGTCGGTTGTCCACCACAAAATGCCAGCCCAGCGTCTCTGAAATCTTGCTGGTGACAATACGCGTCGAGGTATCCACCACGCCGCCAGCGGCGAAGGACACGATGATGCGGATGGATTTGTTGGGATACTCCTGGGCTGTCGCGCCAATCGGTAACGCTGTCGCCAGTATCAATAGTAATTTCTTCATGTGACTGCCTCCGTCCATCAAAATAGTTCTTTCCACTTAGCCCGCACCTGCTCCTGCAACGCCTTACTCGCCTCCGCCACTTCCGGAAACGTTTTCAAAAAATCATACGGCCGACAGGCATCGATCACGGCCTTGGATGTCAGCGGCGCATCATACCGATACGCAATGGACATCGGATCATTCTTCGATCCCATGCCGCGCTTGATGATGTCGATGTCGATTTCCGGATCGGTGCGCGTGGCGATGGCCCACATCACTTCCTGTAAATTCGACGGGTCGATGTCTTCATCCACCACCACCGAGTAGCGCGACATATAGGCGCCCACGCCGCACTGGCTGAGGATATGCCCAGCCTGACGCGCGTGGCCCGCGTAGCGCTGTTTGATCGCCACCACGTTGAACATGCGCGCGCCGCCGATTTCGTGCGCCCACACATTCGTCACGTCGGGCACGCCCGCCGCTACCAGCGCGTCGAGCAGCAAGGCGGAACGCATCACCGCCTTGGAATAGGAATAGTCGTTGGGAGGCTTCGCCGGCGGACTGCCGATGATGATGGGGTTGTTTCTGAAATAAACGCGTTCGATTTTCACCGCCGGCGCGGTCGCCGCCTTGCCGGGATAGTAGCCATGAAATTCGCCGAACGGCCCCTCGATGCGCTCGTCACCCGGATGCGCCCAGCCTTCGAGCACGATCTCGGCACCACTCGGAAATGGCAGCCCGGTGACTTCACCGCGCACCACCGACACCGGCTCGCCGAGTATCGCGCCGATGTAGTTGTACTCGCACATGCCGTACGGTACTTCGATGCCGGAGATCAGATAGCCCAGCGGATCGGCGCCGCACACAATCGCCACCGGAAAAGGCTTACCCGCCTTCATGTGTTTATCGTACTGCTGCGCGCCGTGTTTACCCGGGATCATGTCTAGACCCACGGTGTTGCGGTCGTGCATCTGCACGCGATAGGTGCCGACATTCACCCAATCGCTATCGCTTTCAAGGTCGCGCGTCACCACCATGCAGCCGGTGCCGATGTAGCGCCCGCCGTCTTTTTCATGCCACAGCGGCGCGGGGAAGGTATTCAAATCAACCGCGTCGCCCGCCTGAATGTTCTCGAACACCGGGCCTTTTTCGGCAATCACCGGCTCGTATTTGAGCGCGGCGCCTGCCATGTTTTCGGCAGACCTCGCAGTTTGTGCACCAGCGCCGCGTGCGTCTTGAACTCGCCCAGCCGCAGCAGGCTCGACAGCCGTGCCGGACTCGCAGTGCTGCATGTCAGCACACGGAAACCTTGCGGATAACCCTTGATGTCATCGAACAACAGCGCCGGTGCCGAATCAATCTTGACGTTAAGCTCGCTGATCGCACCCAGCTCAAGATTCCAGTCCGCACCGCGCACGTCTTTCAGTTCACCGAGCTTGCGCGCGGTGTCGAGCCAGATGCGAAGATCAAGCGGATTGCCGGCGGGAGATTTCATTTTCGCTTGCCGGCGGCCAGCTTCACCGCCTTGATGATTTCAGGATACGCTGCACAACGACACAGATTGCCCGACAAATAATGGTGTATCTCGTCATCCGTAGGATCAGGGTGTTCGTCGAGCAATTGCCGCGTCATCAAAATAAACCCCGGCGTGCAGTAGCCGCACTGAAACGCGCCGCATTCGATGAAGGCTTCCTGCACCGGGTCGAGCTTACCCTCGGGCGAGTGTTCAATCGTGCGCACTTCCGCGCCATCGGCGAATGCCGCGAGATACAGACAGCCTGATACCGCCGTGCCGTTCACCAGCACCGTGCAGCAGCCGCACAAGCCCTGCGCGCAGCTCTCACGCGCACCGCTTAGCCCGCGCTCCTGCAACACCTCGACCAGATGCTGATGCGTGCCGATCTGCGCGGTGACGGATTCGCCGTTGAGGGTAAATTGAATAGTGCGTGTGGTGTTCATCTGTGCTTAATCGTTTTTCAAGGGGTTACCCGCCTTGGCACGCAACCCGCGATAAACCGCCTCCGCCGTCAGCGGCAAACTCGTCAAGCGCACGCCCACCGCATCATCAATCGCATTCGCTATCGCCGGTGACACGCCGAAGGTGCCGCTCTCACCCACGCCCTTGGCACCGAAGGGACCGTTTCTCTGGTTGCCGTCAACTGCCTCGTTTTCCATCGGCGGTATGTCGCGGATGCCGGGGATTTTGTAGTCGGCGAGCGAGGCATTGGTCACCTGGCCTGCATCGAAATGCATGCACTCGGATAAGGTGAAGCCCAGTTGCATGATGGTGGCGCCGGAAATCTGTGTTTCGACTATCGCCGGGTTAATCGAGCGGCCCACGTCCACCAAATTTACCAGCCGTGTCACCTTGAATTCCCCGGTTTCGGTATCGACTTCGACTTCCGCACCGGTCGCGCCGATCATCCAGAACGGCGTGGCGTTGTCGGTCTGGCCATCGGCATCGGGCGATTTATACGAAGGAATAAAACTGCCGACGCCGACGACGTTGCCGGCCTGCATGCCGTATTTCTTTTTGAAGATGTCGGGTATCGGCGTGGTTTCCGCCGACAGTCCCACCTCGCGCGCCAAAGCAAACAATTTGTCGCGTGCGTCCTCGGCGGCATTTTTGACTGCGTGACCCATGTGAAATGTCGAGCGCGAGCCGAGTGTGGCCATATCGTAGGGCGTGACATCGGTGTCAGGATGCACCACGGTAATCACCTCCACCGCGATGCCCAGCACCTCGGACACCATTTGCGCCATGGCGGTATCGGAGCCTTGTCCCATGTCCACCGTGCTGCTGTAGAGATTGCAACTGCCGTCGGCGTTGATATTGACGATCGCCATCGAGGTGGTGGGTGATATGCTGGCCTTAAAGCCGATCGCAATGCCGCGCCCGCGACGCAGTTTTTCCGTGCCGCGATCAAACGGTTTCTCCCACTGCATACGGGTGGCAAGCCGTTCGAGCACCAAGTCCAACTCAGCGTCGTGCATCAGCGTGCCGGTGGCCTGCGGGCGGCCTTCGCGCAACAGGTTCTTGCGGCGGATCGCAAGCGGGTCCATTTTCAGTTCACGCGCGATCATGTCGGTGTGGCTTTCGTACGCCCACACCAGTTGCGGTATGCCAAAGCCGCGCAACGCGCCCGCCGCCGGCAGGTTGGTGTAGAGCGCATACGAGTCAATTTGCACGTTGTCGATGTCGTATGGCCCTGCAGCAGTGAATCCGGATTTTTGTGTCACGCGCGGGCCGATGTCGGCATACGCGCCACCGTTCCACCACACTTCGCACTCGCGCGCGGCGATACGACCTTCCTTGGTTACGCCACTTTTGATACGCAACGTCGTGGCGTGCTTGGTGATCATGTAAAACTGCTCTTCCATGGTCAGCGCGAATTTCACCGGGCGGCGCGCAAGCATGGCGCAGGCAGCGGCCAGCGCTTCGGACTTAACATACACCTTGGCACCAAAGCCGCCACCGAGGTACGGCACTTTCACGCGCACCTTGTTCTCAGGCCAGCCGAAAAGCCGCGCGATTTCGATGCGTATGAACGATGGGCTTTGCGTCGAGCTGTGCAATGTCAGCGTGTCATCACCGGGAATCGCCACCGTGGCAAACGCTTCCAGTGGCAGATGCAGCACCTGCTGCGTGCGAAACGTGTGCTCGAACACATGATCAGCTTCGGCAAACGCCTTCGCCACATCGCCGCGGCGCAGATGAAAATCCAGCGCGACGTTGGTGTCTTTCTTGTCCTTCAGGTGCTTCAAGTCGGCAAAGGTGCCGGCGGGCTTTAACACCTCGTGTACCACGGCCTTTGAGGTCATGGCCTCGACTTCATCGAACACTGCGGGCAGTTCTTCGTAATCCGCCGTGATTGTTTGCGCGGCGGCCTCCGCCACGTGCGGATCGGTTGCCAGCACCACCGCCAGCGGCTCGCCGGCATAACGCACTTTGTCGAGTGCCAATATCGGTTGATCGTGAAACGCCGGACCGTAATAGGGTTCGGCAATCACGCGGCGGATGTCTTCGCCGGTGTAGACGGCAA
>VFLF01000021.1 GCA_009885185.1 Nitrosomonadales bacterium
GGTGCGTGCTGGCGTCGAACGGCGCGTGCAGGGTCACGATGTCGGCTTCGCGGAACAGATCATCCGGCGCGCGGTATTCGACATTCAGCCGCGCCACCTCTTCGGCCGTCGGGCGCACGGGGTCGGTGTAGATCAGCTTGACTTCAAAGCCGGCAAGGCGCCGCGCGAGCGTCTTGCCGATCATGCCTAATCCGACGATGCCGATGGTTTTGCCGGCGATTTCGTGTTCTTCCTCCTGACCGAATTTGCTGGATTTCCATTTGCCTTCGCGCAGCAGGCGATCCAGATCCGGCAGTTGCCGCGACACCGCCAGCATCAGCATGATGGCGTGCTCGGCCACGGCGTAGGAGTTAGCACCCCCGTTATTGCACAGCGGAATGCCCATCGTGCGCAGGCGCTCGAGGTCCATGCCGTCGTAGCCCGCGCTCAAAAACTGGATCAGCTTGAGGTTGCCCATGTGATCGTAGTCGCGATCCACGATGCCGCTGCGAAAACCCAGATAAAAATCCGCCGACTCTAGTTGCTCGATCCGCTGATCGGGGCTTTTCGACAGAAGTTCGAGGGTGAAGCCCTTGGGTAACTGCGCTTCGCCGATGGCCCAGGCCTTGGCGGCGATTTCGGGTCCGAAGATGATTTTGTTCATGGGTGTGGCCTTTGTGTGTTTGGTGTGTGTGGATGATGCCATTGTTGGCGACACCTTGCCGCTGTCGTGCGCATGGCGCACGCTACCTGCGGACCCTCGTCATTCCGGCGCACGCCAGAATCCAGAATGTAAACCCGATCCGAATGATCAAAATTCAGGATGCTTCGCATCAGGTTACGCACTGGATTCTGGCTTGCGCCAGAATGACGGTGTGGGTGTGCATGGTTGTATGATTACGGCCTTCCCAACCCGAGAAAAATCATGACCGCCATCACCCGTGAACTCGCCCGCTTTGCCGTCCACACGCATTACGACAACCTACCCGCCAAGGTGCAACACGAGGGCGTGCGCGCCTTTACCAATTTCATCGGCTGCGCGTCGGGCGGCGCCAGCGAACCGGTGTGCGCCAAAATGCTGGAGACCATCACTGAATTCAACGGCAAGAGCGATTCGGTGGTGATCGGCTCCAAAATAAAACTCGATGCGCTGAATGCCGCACTGATGAACTCACTGGCCTCCGCCGCGCTGTCGTTTAACGACACGCACTATCAGACGGTGATCCACCCGACCAGTCCGGTGGGTGCTGCGCTGGTATCGATGGCCACGCGGCGCAAGATCAGCGGCAAGGAACTCATCGCCGCAGTGGTGCTGGGCGACGAACTCTGCTGCCGCATCGGTAACATCCTGTGCACGCCGCCCGCAGAATGTAACGTGGGCCTTTCCACCACCGGCCTGCTCGGCTGCATAGGTGCGGCCATCGCGGCGGGCAAGGTGATGGGGTTTAACGAAGACCAGATGACCACCGCCATCGGCATCGCGGCCAATCAATCGGCGGGTATACGCGAGGCGCATGCCTCGATGTCGAGCTGGTTCACGCCGGGCAACGCGGGGCGCGCCGGGCTATGGGCGGCGTTTCTGGCGCAGCGCGGCTACACCTGCCCCGACACCATGATCGAAGGCGTCAAGGGCTTCGCGGTGTCGTTTGCCTCGAACCCGCAGATGGGCGCCGCAACCCAAGGCCTGGGCAGCCAGTGGGAAATCCTAGGCCTCGCCTACAAGCCGTATCCGTGCGGCGTGGTGATACACCCGATCATCGATGCCTGCCTGGAGATCACCGCCAAAAACACCTTCGACGCGCGCGACATCACGCGCGTGGATGTCACGGTCGATCCGCTGTGCCTGCAACTATGCAACCGCCCCGCGCCGAAAATTCGTGCGCAGGCGATGGTGAGTTTTCCGCACTGGACGGCAACCACGCTCATGCACAAAGAGGCCGGCCTGCCGCAAGTCACCGAAGCGATGGTGCACGACACGGATATCGCCGCGCTGCGCGCCAAAGTGGTGGCGCACGCCGACGACAAAATCGGCCGCGAAGCCGCGTTGGTTAAGGTCACCATGAAAGATGGCCGCACGTTTGAAGCGCTGTGCAAACACGCGTTGAGCACGCCGCAAAACCCGATGACCGATAAACACATCGCCGACAAAACGCGGCTGCAAATGGAAATTGCGTTTGGGAAAGAGAAAGCGCAACGTGTGGCAGAGGAATGCTGGCGCGTGACTGAATTGCCGGATGTTGCTCCGTTCGTGGAATCGCTGGCGGCGTAGCATGCAGCGCCCGACACACCTTTTACCGTCGTTTCCGCGCAGGCGGGAAGCCATAACACAGTGCCACTTGAGGCCACTTATGGATTCCCGCCTGCGCGGGAACGACGGGGTTAGTATTGAACGCTATCATTGCATTGACTGTATCAACGAGGGGAAACCATTGAAACCATATGCATCACGTAAGTATTTGTTTTTAAACAACATTTTTTTATTCATCGCTCTTACGCTGTGGGCCGTGCCCGCCGCGTTCGCGCAAACCAGCGAGCTCGCGCAACTGCTGCCCCAGCGCCCGGTGCTGGTGGTGGTGCCCAACGCCGCCGGCGGGCCGAGCGATATCGTCGCGAGGTTGATCGGGCCCAAGCTTGCCGAGGTGGTCAAACAAAATTTCATCGTCGACAACCGCGCCAGCGCCAATGGCGTGACCGGCACCGATTACGTCGCCAAGGCCACGCCTAATGGGACGTTTTTGTCGATTGGCAATCCGGGCACGCACGCCATCAACGGCGCGCTCTACAAGAAACCGCTGTACGATCCGGTGCGTGATTTCGCGCCAGTAGCACCGGTGATGACCGGCGGACTGGTGCTGGCGATTTACTCGAAACTGCCGGCACAGAATTTCAAAGAGTTCATCGCCTACACCAAGGCGCAGGGTGGCAAGGTCAATGCTGCGATTGCCGGCGCCACCGGCGAGATCGCCACCAACGCCATCAAGATGATGATGGGCGCGCCGATGAACAATGTGCCCTACAAGGGCGGCATCCCGGCGGTGATCGCCGTGGCTGCGGGTGAATCACACATAGTGCTGACCAATCCGTCGGGCGTGCAGCCGCAGATTGACAGCGGCCGCCTGCGTGCGATTGCCGTCACCGGCTCCAAACGCGAGCCCAGCATGCCCAACGTGCCAACCTTCATGGAAAGCGGTTTCGATTTCTCGGTGGATTTCTGGACCGGCGTGTTTTTGCCTGCGCAAACGCCACCCAGGATCGTGCAGGCGTATGCGCGTGAAATCAACCGCATTATTGCGCTGCCCGAGGTGAAAGACCGCCTCACCGGCATCGGGTATCAGATGATGTCCGCCACGCCAGAGGAGTTCGGCGCCATGGTCAAGCGCGATGCGGAACGTTATCGCAAGATCATCATTGAATCAAAAATGCAGCTGTTAGAGTGACCGTCTTCACTTAACCTCCCCGGAATCGCCGATGACCCGATATCGCATCGCCGCGCTCATCTTCATCGCAGCCGTGCTTCCCGCGCAAGCGCAGTTTTTCCCGGGCATGCCGGAGATGCCGGGCGGCAAGCCCGTCATCGTCATGCCCGGTGGTGGGTGGAGCGGCATCGACTGCAAGCAAATGCAGGAGATGCTGAGCAAGGGCGTCGGCGCGGGCATGGGCAGCGCCATGGGCATGATGTCGCCGGAGGTTCTGCTCAAGATGATGGGCTGCGCTCCCGCAGCCGCCACGTCACCCGCCGCGCCCGCGGCTGCGCCGCAGAGTGTGCAGCGGCCCGCGGCCGCGGAACCGTCCGCGCAAGGCAGCAGCTTCTGCGAAATGTTTGCGGACGCGACCGCGCATCCGAGGCCGGAAATGTGGCTGGGTCCCCATCTAGTGATGGGCGCGCGTGATCTTGAAGGTTGCCGCCTCGCGCCCCTGAATCAACAATTGGTGGATGGGCTGCGCTATTTTGGCGAAGGCCGTTTGCAGCAATCCGAGGCAGCGTTTCTCGCGGTGGCCCAGCAAACGCCCGATGCGGCGCTGCGCTTACGCGCGCTGGCGGAGCTCGCCAAGGCACAACTCGCCGCGCGGCGCACAGCCGAGGCGCGCGCCACTATCGAACAAGCGCTTAGCCTGACGGGCGCAACCGCCGCCGCGCGTCGTGCGCCGGGTCTGTTTGCCGGCACCGATGAGCGCATGCGCCATGCCATGGAACAGGCAGGCCGCGACGACGTAGAGCGCAACCGCACGCAGATGCGCGCTGAACTGATGATCCTGATGGGCCTCGCGCTGCAACAAGACAATGATCTGACCGGCGCCATTGCGCGCTTTCGCGAAGCCAACCGCCTCGTGCGCAACCCGTTCGACGAGAGCGACAAACTGCCGATCTATGACACGAACGCTAATCTGGCCTCCCTTTACCTCGCGGCGGCGTTATTGCGCGCGGGGCAACTCGCGGAAGCACACACGCTGTTGCAAAACATGGTGAAGGGGCGAGAACAGACGCTTGAAATGACCAATGCCACCCAAAACATGGGGGCGATAGCAAATAATCCCCGCTTGCCGATGCCGATCACGCTGCCCGAGATGGGCGCCAAAATGGAGGCGTTCGCCACCTCGATCGGTGACATCATGCTCACGCCGTTTGTCTGCGCCGCGCTCGCGGGTTTGGAAATTCAGGCGCTGTCCGTGGAACGCGCGCTGGAAGCCACGGAACAATGCCGCGGGCGAACGCTCGCGGGCGTGCTGGCCAATCGCGCTTTCCATGCGCCGGTGCGCGCCCTCGCCTTTCCCAGCGCGCAGGAAATGCAGGCCGAAATGCGCGCCGGCACCTTTGAAAAACGCCAGGCCGAGCGCGAGCGCGTGCAGCAGGAAGCGATCCTCAATCCCAATCCGCGCGCGCGCGCCGCCGCCCGCCCCGCGACCATCGACGAAATGCGGCGCATGGCCGCCGAACGCAACGCCACGCTGGTGGTGTATGCCATCGACTACGAATCGGCCGCGATACCGGCACGCATGCCCGACCGCGAAATCGGTATCAGGGCATGGGTGGTGTCGCCTGATGGGCGCGTAAACATGCGCCAGCGCGCGCTGGACGGCTTGTTTCCCGACGGCACGTTATCGCTTTCTGCCGCCGCGCTGCGTTTGCGCGAATCCATGGGCGTGCCCGGACGCGGCGCGGTACGCGCGGCAGCAGCCGCGGTACGCCCGGCGCCGCCGGGCAGCGGCACTGATCTCAAACGTTTTTATCAACTGCTGATCGAACCCATCCACGACCTGCTGCTCACGCAGGTAGGCGCGCGACTTATCATCGTTCCGGAGCGCGCCTTATTCATGGTGCCGTACGCCGCGCTCGAAAATGCTTCGGGCGAGCCGTTGATAGCGCGGCATGCGCTGTCGGTCGTGCCGTCGCTGCAAACACTGGCGCTGGCGGCGCTGCGCAAACAACCCGCCGGCGACGCGGCGAGCTCGGTCGTGGTGGGTAATCCGTTGATGCCCGCTTACACGCCGCGGCCCGGCGGGCGTCCGATGGAGATCCCGCCGCTGCCCGGCGCCGAGGAAGAAGCCAATGCCATCGCCGCGATACTCAAGACCAACGCACTCACCGGCGTCGCAGCCACCAAAAGCGCGGTCATGTCGCAAATTGCGGGTGCGCGCTACGTGCATCTCGCCACGCACGGGTTTCTGGATCGCCTGACCGATCAGGCGCAAAGCGGCGTCAATCCGCACGTGCGTGAAATCGCACTGTTTGATGAGCGCGACGGCCCTGGCGGCGGCGTCAAGACACCCGGTATGCTCGCGCTCGCGCCTTCCGGCGGCGATTCGGGCATGCTCAGCGCCGACGAAATCGCGCAATCCTCCACCCGAGCCGAGCTGGTGGTGATGAGCGCCTGCGATTCCGGACGCGGCGCGATCAACGACGACGGCGTGATCGGCCTGTCGCGCGCATGGATGGCCGCCGGTGTGCCGAGCGTGATGGTGACCTTGTGGACAATTCCCGATGACGCCACCAAAGACTTGATGGTGTCCTTCTATCAGCAACTGGCCGCCGGCACGCGCAAGGCCGAGGCGCTGCGTCTGGCCATGCTCGCAACACGCTCAAAATATCCCGATCCGTTTAACTGGGCGGCGTTCATGCTGATTGGGGAGCCGGATTGATCCTTATTTTCAAATCGTGTGTGCTCGTCTTGGTGGTGTCGTCAGCCCTGCCGGTGACCGCATGGGGCGCCGCCACGGTGCCCCTGTCGCGCCCCCTGCGCCTGATCGTGCCGTACGTGCCGGGCGGTGGCACCGATACCGTGGCGCGGCTGATCGCGCCGGCCTTGAGCGAGGCGGTCGGGCAAACGGTGGTGGTCGATAATCGCCCCGGCGGCAGCAGCACCATCGCCACGCATCTGGTCGCGCGCGCCACGCCGGACGGCCAGACGCTCGGCATCAGCGACGCGGCGTTTGTGACCAACCCCAGCCTGTTCGACAAATTACCTTACGACACCCTGCGCGATCTGGTTCCCATCGCCATCGTCTCCAGCGGCTCGATGCTGCTGGTGGTGCATCCCGCGCTGCCCGCGAAAAACATCAAAGAGCTGATCGCACTGGCGAAGGCGCAGCCGGGCAAACTCACCTACGGCACGGCGGGCAACGGCACCGCCACGCATCTGGCGGGCGAACAATTGCGCTGGATCGCGCAAGTCGACATCCAGCACATCCCGTACAAGGGCGCGGGCCAGTCCATTACCGAGTTGCTCGGCGGACACATCAGCATGGCGTTCACCTCACCCTCAACCGCCAGAGCCCATGTCGCCAGCGGACGGCTGCGCGCCATCGCCATCACCAGCGCAAAGCGTAACGTGGCGGTGCCGGAGGTGGTGACATTCATCGAAGCCGGGCTTGCAAAAATCGATACGCAGACGCTCACGCCGCTGTTTGCGCCGGCGGGCACTTCACCGGCGTTCGTGGCCGGCATCAACGCGGCGGTGATGCGCGCGACCGGCGCGGGTGAATTGCGCGAACGGTTTCAGGCGCTCGGTTATGATCCGGAATCCAACACGCCGGCAGAGGCCGCAGCACGGATACGTATGGAGATCGAAAAATGGCGCACTGTGATCAAAAACTCCGGCGCCCGCGCGCACGGCGCCTAGGAGGTAGTTGCACCGTGTCCTCCGCGTGGCGCGCTTTCACTGCCGGCCTGCTGGCAGCGGTCGCGGGAGCCGCATGCGCAGCCGACTACCCGGCAAAGCCGGTGCGTCTGATCGCGCCATTCGGCCCCGGCGGCGGCACGGACATTCAGGGCCGCCTGCTCGGCAAGAAATTTCACGAGAGCACCGGTCAGACGCTGATCGTCGACAACCGCACCGGCGCGGGCGGCATGATAGGCGCGGAAATTGCAGCCCGCGCGCCGGCTGACGGTTACACCGTGCTGTTCACCACCACCTCGCTCGCGATCAACATGAGCCTGCAAAAAAAGCTCGCGTTTGATCCGGTAAAAACACTGACGCCGCTGACGCTGGTTTCGTCGGCGCCGTATCTGCTGGTGACGCATCCCAGCGTACCCGCGGCATCGCTCAAGGAGTTTTTTGCATTGGCGCGCCAGCGCGGCGTGAAAATGAACGCCGCGTCCAACGGCGCCGGCACTGCTCCGCACCTGGGCCTTGAAATCCTCAAGCAGATGGCCGGCATCAACGTCACGCAGATACACTACAAAGGCGGCGGCCCGGCGATACTCGCCGTGGTATCCGGTGAAGTCGATTTTCAGTTGGCATCGTCGCTGTCGGCGATGCCGCATGTAAAAAGCGGACGCCTGCGCGTGCTGGGCATCACCGCCACCGAGCGTTCGCCGCTGTTTCCGCAACTGCCGACCGTCGCTTCGCTGTATCCCGGCTTCAGCAACTACAACTGGTATGGCATGTTCGTGCCCGCGGGCACGCCCAAAGACATTTCACAAAAGCTGTACGCCGAATTCACCAAAGCGCTCAAGTCACCGGACGTTCGGGATTTCATCGCGCGCGAAGGCGGAACAGCCATAGGCAGCACCCCGGAAGCGTTCGCCGCCTATTTCAAACAGGAAGCCCAGCAGTACGAAAAGGCCATCAGGGCGGCAAACATTCCGCAGGAATGACCCTGCCGGGAATCGATGCGGCCAAAGGAGTCAGGCATGTTGACGCAGCACCAAATCGATCAGTTCCACCGCGACGGCCTTCTCTTGGTGGAAAACGTTGCGGATGCGCGTACGCTCGACACCATGGGTGCGGCGCTGACTGATCTGGTGGAACAATCCCGCAAGGTCACGCAACACGACGCCATCTACGATCTCGAGCCCGATCACTGCGCCGAGCGGCCGCGCCTGCGCCGCATCAAACATCCGCACCAGCGCCATCCGGTGTTCAATGACTTTCCTCGCACGGAGCCACTCCTCGGCATCTTGAGGCAACTGCTGGGGCCGGATGTGCGCATGCACAGCTCCAAGCTCAACCTGAAATCCGCGGACGGCGGCTCCAGTCTCGAATGGCACCAGGACTGGGCGTTTCATCCGCACACCAACAGCAGCATGCTCGCCGTCGGCCTGATGATGGAAGACTGCCGCATGGAGAACGGCCCGATGCTGGTGATCCCCGGCAGCCACAAGGGCCCGGTCTACGATCACAACGCCAACGGGCGCTTCTGCGGCGCGATTGATCCGGATGCGGTGCCGCTGGATTACGCCAGCGCCATGCCCTGCATCGGCAAGGCCGGCACGATCTCACTGCATCACGTGTTCTCGGTGCATGGTTCCGCCGCCAACACCTCGCCCTACCCGCGGCCGCTGCTGCTGTATGAATTCATGGCGGCGGATGCGTGGCCGCTAATGGGCGTTACCGATGTCGCGGAATTCGATGCTCGCATGATTTGCGGCAACACCACCTATGCACCGCGACTGGAAGCCGTGCCGGTGCGCCTGCCGCTGCCGGCGGCGCGCAACCTCGGCTCGATTTACGAAAACCAGACGGAGTTGAAGCGGCGCTACTTCGCGCCGAAGTAAGCAGTCATCAGGCGCTGGCATCCAGCAGTATTTTCCCGATGTGTTCGCTGGTTTCCATGCGCGCATGCGCGTCGCACGCTTTGGCCAGCCGGAAGATCGAATCGATCACCGGCGTGACCTTGGTGCCCAGATGCGGCCAGACTTTTTCGTTCAGCTCGCGCACGATCTCGACCTTCTTCGCCAACTCGGACAGCCGCAACTGCGAACCGCTGACCATGGCGCGTTTGCTCATGATCGCGCCCAGCGGCACGCTGTATTCATTCTTGTCGCCGGAACTTAAGTGCAGGATGCGCCCCTCCATCGCCACGGCCTCCAAGTTGCGCTTGGCGTAGGCCGCGCCCGCCATGTCGAGAATGACATCCGCGCCGTGGCCGTTGGTGATCTGGGCGACTTCGGCGACAAAATCCTGTTCGCGGTAATTGATCGCGGCGTGTGCGCCGATTTTCAAGCAGA
>VFLF01000760.1 GCA_009885185.1 Nitrosomonadales bacterium
GCAAGGCATGACGGTGCTAAATTCGCAGACCATGCAGCCGGTGCCGGCAGACGGCGAAACCATGGGCGAGATCATGTTTCGCGGCAATATCACCATGAAGGGCTATCTCAAGAATGAGAAAGCGACGCAGGAGGCCTTCGCTGACGGCTGGTTTCACAGCGGCGATCTGGCGGTGATGCAGCCCGACGGCTACGTGAAAATCAAGGATCGCTCGAAGGACATCATAATTTCCGGCGGCGAAAACATTTCGTCGATTGAAGTCGAGGATGCGCTGTATCGCCATCCGGCGGTGCTGGTGGCGGCGGTGGTGGCCATGCCCGATGCCAAGTGGGGCGAAGTTCCGTGTGCGTTTGTGGAATTAAAAGAAGGCGCAATACCCACCGAGCAGGAAATCATCGAACATTGCCGTTCGCGCTTGGCGCGTTTCAAGGTGCCGAAGCAGGTGGTGTTCGGCGTGCTGCCCAAGACATCGACCGGCAAGATACAGAAATTCGTGCTGCGCTCGCAGGTTAAGTCGGCTTCGGCGATTGATACTTGAT
Source organism: Nitrosomonadales bacterium (assembly GCA_009885185.1). Next base: position 540 of record VFLF01000760.1, read on the forward strand.
GAAATGAGCAGCGACACCATCCTGGAAACCCGTGGACTCACCAAGGAGTTCAAGGGTTTCGTCGCCGTCAACAATGTCGATCTCAAAGTGCGGCGCGGCTCGATCCATGCGTTGATCGGCCCCAATGGCGCGGGCAAGACCACGGTGTTTAATCTGCTGACGCATTTTCACGAGCCAACCGCGGGCAGCATTCATTTCAACGGCGCCGACATCACCGGCGAAAAGCCCGCGCAGATTGCGCGCCGCGGCATCGTGCGTTCGTTCCAGATTTCCGCGACGTTTCCGCATCTCACGGTGCTGGAAAACGTGCGTATCGGTTTGCAACGAAAGCTCGGCACCTCGTTTCATTTCTGGAAGTCGGAAAAATCCCTCGATCAGTTGAACGGTCGCGCGATGGAATTGCTGGCGTCGGTTGACCTCGAGTCGTTGGCCGACACCGTGGCGGTGGAGTTGCCTTATGGCCGCAAGCGCGCGCTGGAAATCGCTACCACGCTCGCACTCGATCCCGAGCTGATGTTGCTGGATGAACCGACGCAGGGGATGGGCCACGAAGATGTGGGACGGGTGGTTGATCTGATCCGTAAGGTGTCGGCCAATCGCACCATCCTGATGGTGGAGCATAATCTGAACGTGGTGGCCGATCTGTCGGACACCATCACCGTGCTGGCGCGCGGCGCGGTGCTGGCCGAAGGGTCGTATGCGGAGGTATCGAAAAATCCGCTGGTGCTGGAGGCCTATGTCGGGGTGGAACATGAATAGCGTCGGCGCCGCCGGTGTGGAAATGCTGCGCGTCACAGACCTGCATGCGTTCTACGGCGAATCACACATACTCCACGGTATTGATTTCACGGTGAATAAAGGCGAGGTGGTGACGTTGCTGGGCCGCAACGGCGCGGGGCGCACCACCACGCTGCGCGCGATACTCGGCCTCACCGGAAATCGCAGCGGCTCCATCATGGTGAACGGGCGCGAGACCGTTGCCATGGCGACGCATCACATTGCGCACCTGGGCATCGGTTATTGCCCCGAAGAGCGGGGTATCTTCGCCAGCCTGACCGCCGAGGAGAATTTATTGCTGCCGCCCGAAGTGGCGAGCGGCGGCATGAGCGTGGATGAAATATACGCGATGTTTCCAAATCTGAAGGAGCGCCGCGCCAGTCCCGGCATGCGGCTCTCGGGCGGCGAGCAGCAGATGCTGGCGATCGCGCGCATACTGCGCACGGGCGCAAAGCTGCTGTTGCTCGATGAAATCAGCGAGGGACTCGCGCCGGTGATCGTGCAGACGCTGGGGCGGGTGATCCGCCAGTTGAAGGAGCGTGGCTACACGATCATCATGGTGGAGCAAAATTTCCGTTTTGCGGCGCCCCTGGCTGATCGGCATTATGTGATCGAGCATGGGCGCATTGTCGAAACCGTGGCGATGAACGAATTGCAGAACAAGATGGAACGATTGCACGAGTTGCTGGGTATTTAACTGCTGACTATTTGTTTTTTAATGTAAAAATGGAGGAAGTGATGAAACGAGGAATAGTGGCCCTGGTGGTTGCCGGTGCGCTGGCAGGCGCGGCTGGTGGACTGTGGGCACAACAAAAGGGCGCGCCGGCAGGCGGGGTAAAGCTGTCCGACGGCGTGGTGAAAATCGGCATCCTCACCGATCTGTCGGGTTTGTATTCCGACATCTCCGGCGCGGGCTCCATCACCGCAGCGAAGATGGCGATCGAGGATTTTCAGGCGCAGGAAAAAGGCCGCGCGTTTCCGATTGAACTGGTTTACGCCGATCACCAGAACAAGGGTGACGTGGCATCGAACAAGGCGCGCGAGTGGTTCGAGCGCGACAAGGTGGACATGATCGGCGATCTGGTGACTACCTCCACCGCGCTGGCGGTGATGCCGGTGGCCAAGCAGATGAACCGCATCACCATTGTGTCCGGCGCGGCGTCGTCGCTGATTACTGGCAAGAGCTGCACCGACACCAACATCCATTACGTCTATGACACTTACGCTCTGGCCAACGGTACCGGCAAGGCGGTGGTGAAGCAGGGCGGCGATAGCTGGTTCTTTTTGACGGCGGACTACGCCTTCGGACACTCGCTTGAAAACGACACTGGCGCCGTGGTCAAGAGCAACGGGGGCAAGGTGGTGGGCTCGGTGCGTCATCCGTTTCCCGGCACGGATTTTTCCTCCTTCCTGTTAAAGGCGCAGTCGTCCGGCGCGAAGGTGATTGGCCTCGCCAATGCCGGCACCGACACCACCAATTCCATCCGTCAGGCTGCGGAATTCGGCATCACGCCCAAGCAATCGCTGGCGGGGTTGCTGATGTTTATCTCCGACATACACACGCTGGGGCTGAAAACCGCGCAGGGCATGTATCTCACCGAAGGGTTTTACTGGGATCTGAATGCTGACACGCGTGCTTGGTCGAAACGCTATTTTGAAAAACACAAGCGCATGCCGACCATGGTGCAGGCGGGTATTTATTCCTCGACCATGCACTACCTCAATGCGGTGAAGGCCGTGGGTACCGACGACACGGCAACGGTGATGAAAAAAATGAAGGAAACCCCGATCAACGATTTCTTCGCTAAAAACGGCCGTATCCGCGAAGACGGACGCCACGTGCATGATTTTTACCTGTTGCAAGTGAAAAAGCCGGAGGAGTCCAAAGCGCCGTGGGATTACTACCACGTACGTCAGGTGATTCCGGCGACGGATGCGGTGCTGCCGGCGGAGCGCAGTGAGTGTCCGTTGTTGAAAAAGTGAACGAGTGAAAACCAGCGGGATATTGCGTGAGCGGGGAAGGCGATTAACCCCGGACGGGGTTACCCGTTCACCCGTTCACTCGTTCACTCGTTCACGATTTTAAGAATGTTCGACCTTCTGGGCATCACCCCCCAAGCCCTCTACAGCCAGTTGCTGGTAGGGCTTATCAACGGCTCGTTCTACGCGCTGTTGAGCCTGGGGCTTGCTGTCATTTTTGGTATGCTGAACATCATCAATTTCACCCATGGTGCGCAGTACATGCTGGGCGCGTTTCTGGCGTGGATCAGTTTGACGCAGATCGGGCCGTGGCTGGGGTCGCCGGATTTTTCCATCAACTATTGGACGGCATTGATTGTCGTGCCGTTGCTGGTGGGCGCGAGCGGCATCGTCATCGAGCGCACCATGCTGCGGCATCTGTATAAGCTCGACCATCTATATGGGCTGCTGCTGACTTTCGGCCTGGCATTGATTATCGAGGGACTGTTTCGCGAAGCGTATGGCTCATCCGGGAAATCCTATGACATCCCGGAAGCCCTGCGCGGCGCGATTGATCTGGGCTTTATGGTGCTGCCCAAGTATCGCGCGTGGGTGATCGTGGCATCCCTGACGGTGTGTTTCGCCACCTGGTATGTGATTGAGCGCACCAAGCTCGGCGCGTATTTGCGCGCGGGTACCGAGAACCCGCGCCTCACACAGGCATTCGGCATCAATGTGCCGTTGATGATTACGCTCACCTACGGTTTCGGCGTGGCGCTGGCGGGTTTTGCCGGCGTGCTGGCCGCGCCGATATTCACCGTCAGTCCCCTGATGGGCGCGAATCTCATTATCGTGGTATTCGCGGTGGTGGTGATCGGTGGCATGGGATCGATACTGGGTTCCATCGTTACCGGCCTCGCGCTGGGCCTTATTGAGGGCCTGACCAAGGTGTTTTACCCGGAAGCATCCGCGGTGGTGGTGTTCGTCATCATGTCGATTGTGCTGCTGGTGAAACCAGCGGGTTTGTTCGGGCGCGAGAAATGAGCCTCACGCGCACGCATTGGGGTTTTATCGCGCTCATCGTCGCGGGCGGGTTGGCGCCGCTGCTGGGCATATATCCCACTTTTCTGATGAAGTGCTGGTGCTTCGCGCTGTTTGCCTGCGCGTTCAACCTGCTGCTGGGCTACACCGGCCTGCTGTCGTTCGGCCATGCGGCCTTTCTCGGCGCGGCGGGTTATCTCACCGGGCATTCCATCAAGGTGTGGGGCTTGTCGCCGGAACTCGGCATCCTCACCGGCACGGCATTTGCCGCGGTGTTGGGCTATCTCTTCGGCAGCCTGGCGATACGGCGCGCGGGCATTTACTTCGCGATGATCACGCTGGCGCTAGCGCAGATGCTGTATTTCGTCTGGCTGCAAATGAAATTCACCGGCGGCGAAGACGGCCTGCAGGGCGTGCCGCGCGGCAAGCTGTTCGGCATGATCGACCTCGCGGATAACCTCAACCTGTATTACTTCGTGTTCGCGATTTTCCTGTTCGGTTTTTTCCTGATTTATCGCACCATCCATTCACCGTTCGGCCAAGTGCTGAAATCCATACGCGAAAACGAGCCGCGCGCGATTTCACTCGGCTACGACGTGGACAAATACAAGCTGCTGGCGTTTGTGCTGTCGGCGGCGTTATCGGGATTGGCAGGCGCGACCAAAACAATGGTGTTCCAGTTGGCCTCGCTCACCGACGCCTACTGGCATATGTCCGGAGAGGTAGTGTTGATGACGCTGCTGGGCGGACTGGGCACGGTATTCGGCCCGGTGGTGGGCGCGTTCGTCGTCATCGGCCTGCAAAATCAATTGGCCGATAAAGTCGGTTCCTGGGTGCAGGTCATCATGGGCGCGATTTTCGTGTTGTGCGTGCTGGCGTTCCGGCGCGGCATCGTGGGCGAACTGATGGCACTGTTTTCGAGGAAGCGCGCACCGTAGCTGTGTTGAACCAGCATAGGTCGGTTGACTGCCTTGGATATCAACATCGACTCGAACTACGCCGTCCAGATAGACAAAAAATTCGCCAGAATTGCGGCGCGCCCTAAATCCGTGGTACGGCGCTTAGGCGTTAAGCAAGTATAACTTGTACATAGATGTCGATATCGCTATGATGAGGTCGTGGATCACGTAGCGATAATCGAAGCGAAACATCAAGTGCTGAGCGGGCGCTTGGACGAAGCGACGCGGCGATTGTGGGCTGC
>VFLF01000352.1 GCA_009885185.1 Nitrosomonadales bacterium
GCAGCCCACAATCGCCGCGTCGCTTCGTCCAAGCGCCCGCTCAGCACTTGATGTTTCGCTTCGATTATCGCTACGTGATCCACGACCTCATCATAGCGATATCGACATCGATGTACAAGTTATACTTGCTTAACGCCTAACCCGGTACGCTGCAAGACATTTTCAATCATCATTACCTGTGCTTGCTGGATAAGTGAACGGTTAATTCCATTGGAGGAAGCATGTCCATAACACGTCGCGGATTCGTCAAAGGCGCTGCGGGCGCCGGATTGATAGTGCATGCCGCGCAAAGCGGATGGGTATCAGCGCAAGGCAGTCCCGCGTTGGAGCGCAACAAAGCGCTGGCGCTGCGCTTTAAAAAAGCCCAGGGTGCGCCGGATCAGGATGCGGTGATGAAAGAAGTGCTCGCGACCGACTACCAGCGCGTGCGTGGCGGCATGCATCATCTGGCGGCCAATGCCGCAGGGCAGGGGTTTCCCGGCACGGGCGCTTTTTTGCACGGCGCGTTTCCTGACCGGGTGGATGTGATCGAGGAGGTCATTGCCGAGGGCGACCGCGTGGGCATTTTGTTCCGGCTGACTGGCACGCATCAGGGCAATCTGTTCGGTATCGCGCCTACCGGGAAAAAAGTAGCCGTTTACGAAGCGGCGATTCTGCGCATCGCTAACGACAAAATCATTGAAGGCTGGTTTCTGGCCGATGAGGCCGGGCTGCTAAAGCAGCTGGGGGCGACGCTGCCCGTGCGAAAGGATGGCAAGCGCATCGTGCCGCCCGTTTCCGGCGCGGGAGAAGACCCGAACGCCGTGCTGAAACGATTAGAGGCAGGTGCACTCGTGACGCGCGAAGATCGCAACCGTTTGATGGTAGCGCGCTCCAAGGGCGCGGCACCGCCCGCAGGCGATCGCGCTGCGGATTACAAACAACTGCGGCAAGGCTTTCAGCATCTGCGCAATTACGGGGTGGCGAAAGGCGTTGCGACAGAAACGCCGACGCGTGCCTTGCCGGACCGCCGCGATCTCATCGACGGCTTCATCGCCGAAGGCGACACCGTGTGGATGCAATTCAAAATCGCCGGTACGCAGACGGTGAATCTGTATGGGCATCCGCCGACGGGAAAACGCATCGAAGCAGAAGAAATCGGCATCCTGAAATTTCAGGATGGGAAATGGAAATCGGGTTGGTATTTCGGTGACGAGTTAGCGCTGATGCTGCAACTGGATGCGTTGCATATGCTGCAGAGTTAGTCAGGCGTTCCGTGCGGTGCTCCGCAGGATGCTCAGTACGACGTTAGGCCACCATCCACCAGCATGGTCTGCCCGGTAATGTATTCCGCCGCCGGGCTAGCCAGATAACTCGCCAGCCCCGCGACATCGGCCTCGGTGCAAAAGCGTTTGAATGGAATGCGGTCAATCATCATCTGCCGCCGCGCGGGGTCCGCGCCCAGCGATTTTTTGCGGGTTGGCGTTTCAGTGGTGCCGGGCGCGATGGCATTCACCCGGATGCCGTGTTCCGCCCATTCGATGGCGAGCATGCGCGTCATCTGCGTGACGCCAGCCTTGCTGATGCCGTAAGCGGAAATGCCACCGATGCCGACAATGCCGTGGGTGGAGGCGATGCTGATGATGCTGCCTTTGCGTTTGGCGCCGATGAGATGGCGGCCCATTTGCTGGCTCATGAAAAACGTACCGGTGAGATTGACATCCATCACCGTGGCCCATTCCTCACGCGTCATGTCGATCACGGGTTTACGCAGCAACACGCCCGCGTTGTTGACCAGCAGATCGAGCTTGCCGAAGATTTTTAGCACGCTGTTCATGCAGGCTTCAACGCTATCTTGCGAGCGGGTGTCGAGCGCAACCGGCAGGCCTTGCACGCCATGTGATTTAATTTGCGCGAGCGTGTCGCCCAGCGCATCGGCGTTCAGTTCGGTGACGGCGACATCGTAGCCGTCACGCGCGAGCGCGGCAGCGATGGCCGCGCCGATGCCGTAGGAAGCGCCGGTGAGCAGTGCGGTGCGGCGGGGTGTGGCGGGTGTATTCATATAAGTATTTGTTTTAAAACAGTTTTTTACGGCGCCATTTTTTCGGACGATCCGCCGGATAGACATTGCCGCTGGCGGTAACGCCCAAATCAACGA
>VFLF01000083.1 GCA_009885185.1 Nitrosomonadales bacterium
AATCGGCCTTATGTAAAGCTTTACATAAGGCCGAGGAGCGGCCGTTGCCAGCGGTGACCTTGTCCATCGGGGTCGGAAGTTGACAGATACTGTACGAAAAACTCCGATCGGAACGAATCCATTAGAGGCGCCGTGGCGCGTCCATACGATCGTGCAACACGCGGATTACGGCAATCCCGTAATCGGTGATGCGGAAATAAATCGCGTGTCGCCCCACCCGGCTGCGGCGATACCCTTTACGGATATAATCGCAGGACGCGCCGAGCTGCGGATTGTTTGCGAGTTGATCGATGGCGGCGGTGAGTTCATCGGTGTAGCGATGAGCCTGCTCGATACCCCATTCTTTGAGCGTGTATAGCCAAATACCTTCAAGATCGCGCGTCGCTGCTGGGGCTAGCCGGTATTCAGCGCGCTTTTTGGGCATGCTTGGCGGTCATATCCCGTTTGAAACGTGCCGTGTCGAAGGGCCGCGGATCCCCGCTCGCTTCACCCCTGATCAACTCAGCTCGAACTGCCTCTATTTCCGCGTTACGCGCCTGATCGCGGCGAATTAGGTCGCGAACGTATTCACTGTCGTTGGTGAAACCACCGGCCGCGATCTGCGCCTTGATCCACTCGTCCTGCTGGTCGGTGACGGTAATGGTCTTGCGGGTGGTTCCCATCCAAGCCTCCAAAAGGCCTACGCTGAAGATCATACTATTGATGCAGAATAGCACGATTCTAACGCTCGCGGAAATTCGAACAATGTTCTGTGCTTTTCAAGCGTGTGCGACGACAGAGCTAAGGCTCCCGTTTCCCAGTCCCGTCATTGAGTGAGCGCTTGGCCCGTTACGGTTTCGAGACCGCGCTTCGATTGGGCTACCCGCGAGTGGACACTCGCGTAATTCGCCTTTGGGTCGCGCCATCTGAAATTTTTCGGGGGCGGGCGCTCAAATCCGAAGCTTCGCATTCTTCATGGGCAAATTGCCTGCGACTGCTGGTGGCCGAGGTGCAGACATTGCCGTGAACCACCTTCACCATCTGGCGTTGGTCGATTGGGTGAATTCCTGTAACTCATCAACTGCCGATATAATCAGCAGCTGCGTTCCGTCAGTATGACTCCCCGCCTATTGCCAAAATGTGACGGTATTTTGGACGGCATTCTGGAACTGTAATTAAGATATTTCTTTATTTATCAATTAGTTAAATAACCTATTGATAATCGAATGGAAATAGATAGTACTAAAACCCAGAACGACAGCTTCATGTCTGAAGCCTTAATGCTTGCTCGGCAAGCTGCCGAGGCTGGCGAAGTCCCGGTCGGCGCGGTTGTCGTTAAAGATGGCGAGATTGTAGGCCGTGGCTACAATCAGCCCATTTCCCGACATGATCCCAGCGCCCACGCTGAAGTGATGGCGCTGCGCGATGCGGCGCAGCATTTGGGCAATTATCGGCTCGTGAATTGCGCCCTCTACGTGACGTTGGAGCCTTGCTGCATGTGCGTGGGGGCGATCATGCATGCACGTATCGCACAGGTATTTTTCGGCGCTACGGATCCTAAAACCGGTGCCTGTGGCAGTGTGATCGATTTGTTCGCGGAGCAGCGGTTGAATCACCATGCTACCGTCTCCGGCGGGCTGCTGGCGAGCGAATCGGCGGGTTTGCTGCGAGAATTTTTTGCCAAACGGCGTGGTTACAATGTTTAGAATAGACATTAGCATTTCATCTCAATCACTTGTTTTATATTATAAAAATGAATTTACTATTCTTGCCTATTCGGTATCGACCGCAAGTAATGGCGCTGGCGAAACGTCGGGCAGCAACTGCACGCCGCGCGGTAAACACGTAATCCGCGCAAAAATTGGTGCCGGATGTCCTGAAAATACGGTGTTTGTTGGGCGGCGGCCAACGGGTGAGATATATACGCCTGAATTAACAGAGAAATTTCCAAATCGCGACTGGATACTCACGCGCATTTTGTGGCTTTCCGGCTGCGAAGTAGGTTTTAACCGGTTGGGGAACGTGGATACCATGCGGCGCTATATTTATATCCATTCCACCCCGGATTCGGTACCGATGGGCATCCCGTCGTCGCATGGGTGCATACGCATGCGCGGGCCGGACATCATTGAGCTGTTTGATCGGGTGTCCGTTGGAACTGTTGTAAATATCTATTGAAAGCAGATACTTGCATTATATTCCCGCTTTGTTCCGGCTCTCGAATTGATCTTTGCCAACTCCCTTAAGCTCTTTGCTGCATAGCACTATTCTTAATTCTGTAATCAACGGCGCGGTGCTTGAGGTCAGCGGCGGGTTGGTGATTTGGAAATCAGGATTGGGCGAGTAATGCGGCGATTTTCGTGGCATCCGGCGCATGCACTATGCCGCGTTCGGTGATTAACGCGCTGACCAGTTCTGCGGGCGTTACATCAAACACCGGGTTTCTGACCGCCACGCCTTCGGGCGCCCACTGCATGTCGCCGTAGCCTGTGACTTCGCTCGCGGCGCGTTCCTCGATGGTGATGTCGTTACCAGACGGTGTGGCGGGATCGATGGTCGAAATCGGCGCTGCGACATAAAACGGGATGCCGTGGCGCCGCGCGAGCACGGCCACGCTGTAGGTGCCGATTTTGTTGGCCACGTCGCCATTCGCGGCGACGCGATCCGCGCCGACGATCACCGCGTCGATTTCTCCTTGGCGCATCAGCAGCCCGGCGGCGTTGTCGGCGATCAGCGTGACCGGAATATTGTCCTGCATCAGTTCCCACGCGGTGAGCCGCGCGCCCTGCAAAAAGGGGCGTGTTTCGTCGGCATAGACATGGATATTATTGCCCGCTTCCACGGCGGAACGGATTATGCCCAGCGCGGTACCGTGTCCAGCGGTGGCGAGCGCGCCGGCGTTGCAATGGGTCAGCACGCGCATATTGTCACTGAGCAACGCGGCGCCATGCGCACCCATGCGGCGATTCAGGTGCACGTCTTCGTCGGCGATGGCATGTGCTTCGGCAAGCAGTGCGTTGGCGATGTCAGGCGTGGCCGCGCCGTGCAGCGTGTCCAGCGTCGCGCGCATGCGATTGAGCGCCC
>VFLF01000018.1 GCA_009885185.1 Nitrosomonadales bacterium
GACCAGCGGCAGGTTGAGAATGACCAGCATCAGGTTGCCGATCCACATGCTCGCGATGAGGCCCCAGAACAACTCCGGCTTGGACACCATCACGTGCGGCCCCGGTTCGATGCCCTGCATGGTCATCGCCCCCAGCATCAGCGCCATGGTCGCACTGGTGGGGATGCCGAGTGTCAGCATGGGGATGAACGAGGTTTGCGCCGCGGCGTTGTTGGCCGCTTCCGGCGCGGCCACGCCCTCGATTGCGCCTTTGCCGAAGCGCGAGGGGTCCTTCGCCAGTTTCTTTTCGAGCATGTACGCCGCGAACGTGGACAGCGCCGGGCCGGTGCCGGGCAACACACCGAAGATCGCGCCGACAATGGTGCCGCGCACGGTGGGCCACGATGCGTCCTTGATGTCTTTCCTGACCGGCATCAGATTCTCGATGCGGCCGGTGAAGACTTCGCGCGTTTCTTTCTTCGCCAGGTTGGTGACGATCTCCGCCACCGCGAACAGCCCCACCGCGATCACGGTGAAACCGATGCCGTCGGACAACTGCGGCACGCCGAACGTGTAGCGCGACATGCCCGAATTGACATCGGTGCCCGCCAGCCCCAGCACCAGTCCCAACACCACCACTGCCAGACCCTTGACCACGTCGCCTTGGGTCATCACCGCCGACGCCACCAGCCCCATCAGCATCAGCGAGCAATACTCCGCGGCGCCGAACGCGAGCGCCCATTCGCCCATCGGCGGCCCGGCGACCGCGATCAGCAACGTGCCGACGCAGCCGGCGAAAAATGAGGCAAGCGCCGCGGTGGCGAGCGCCGGCCCGGCGCGCCCTTGCCGCGCCATCTGATAGCCGTCGATGCAGGTCACCGCGGAAGCGGTCTCGCCCGGCAGATTGACGAGTATCGAGGTGGTGGAGCCGCCGTACTGCGCGCCGTAAAAAATGCCCGCGAGCATAATCAACGCCGGCAAAGGAGGCAAATTGAACGTGATCGGAAACAGCATCGCGATGGTGACCAGCGGGCCAACGCCCGGCAGCACGCCGATCAACGTGCCGAGCAGCACGCCGATAAAGCAGTACGCGAGACTTTGCAGCGAAAACGCCACGCTGAAGCCGAGCAGCAGATGGTTCAGAGTATCCATCAATAGCTCCCGAACAGCGGATAAGGCAGCTTCAAGCCGTAGACGAAGACCGCAGCGGCAAACGCACTCATCAACACGGCGAGCAACAACACTTCCCTGAAGCGGAACTCACGCCCGGCGAGCGCGGCAACGAAGAACAACAGCATGAGCGCCGGTATCAATCCCAGCTTTTCCATGGTTAAGCCGAACACCACGATCGACAGCGTGATCAGTCCCAGCGGCCGCCATCCCCACGCGCCCTGCACCGGCGCGCCGGAACGGATGCCGCGTATCATCACGACGACGCCGAACAGGCACAGAATGCCGCCCAGCACTGTCGGAAAATAGCCCGGCCCCATGCGCGCCGCCAGACCCATCGGATAATCGCGCGCGAAGAAAATGGTGAGCACGCCGAGCGCAAGAAACAGCAACCCGGCAAGGAAATCCCTGTTGTTGCGCAACTCGGTCTTCATGCGTGGAATAGGAATCTTGCATACTCCTCTTCACCGGATGAAACTGTATTCCCGGACCGGCGAGCGGTCAATCATGCTCAATTTCAACATCCGTGGTTATCCGCCGCATTGTGCCGATTTACGGTATCGAAGCGCCTTGCCCGGTCCTCATGACCCGCCGCATCACGCAATCCGCTGCTGTTTCCACGATAATGCGCAATCCGAAATCACCCAGCGCAAGGGGAACGCCCATGAACAAGATCAAGCAAAAGCTCGCCGCCGGCGAGGTGGTGACGATGTTCAACCCGGATTTCACCTCGCCGCGCCTAGTCGAGTATCTCGGCGGGCTCGGCCTCGATGTGGCGTGGATAGACGCGGAACGCATGAGTTACGACTTCGAGCGCATCGAAGAAATGGCCCGCGCGGCAAAAGTCGCGGGCATTGCTTCGGTGGCGCGCCCGTGGCTGAACGACGCGGGGCTGATCACGCGCTATTTCGATTGCGGCGTGGACGGCATCATGATTCCGCACGTCGAGGACGGCGCCACCGCCCGCCGCATGGTCGATATCGTGCGCTACGCACGGCCCAGGGATTACGCCGACAAAATCGTCATCCTCATGGTCGAGACGCCCGCTGCGATTGAAAAAATTGACGCGATCACCGCCGTGGATGGCGTCGATGTGATCAACATCGGTGTAAACGATGTAGCGCTCGCGCTGGGTTTTCCCGGTCAGCCGGAACACCCCGAAGTCACCGCGCTGCTCGAAAAAGCCATCGCGCGGGTGATCAAGGGCGGCAAGACCGCAGGGCTGAATGTGCTCGTCAACTGGGAGCAACGCATGCCGTGGCTGCTGTCGCAAGGCGTGCGCTGGCTGAATGTGCGCACCAACAATATTATTGCGCGCGGGGCCCGGCAGTACACGGACTTGCTGAAACAGCATCGCCCCTGATTGCAGTCATTTCGCCAGCCCCAAATCACTCATGATTGCCTTGGTCTGGTTGTAATCGTTCTCGATATATTTGGCAAACTCGCGGCTGCGCAGAAAATTGCCGTCCCAGGATTAAGCCTCGAGACTTTTCTTCCACTCCTCGACAGCAACCACTTTGCTGAAGATATCTTCCCAGTACGCCACCTGCGCCGCGCTCAAGCCCTTCGCGCCGACAATACCGCGCCAGTTCGACACCACGATATCCATGCCCTCTTCACGTAGCGTAGGCACGCCGGCCAGCGCACCGCCCATGCGACGCGGCGCACCAATCGCGATGATGCGCGCGTTGCCTGCCTTGACATGGGGCATCACCGATGTAATGGTGGAAGAAACCATGTTCAGGTGCCCGCCCAGTACGGCGGCTATGCCTTCGGTATTTGACTTAAACACCACCACCTTGAGTTTTTTCGGATCCGCGCCGGCCCATTTGGCGAGCAGCGAGTACGTCAGGTGATTGGTGCCGCCAAGATTGCTGACGCCCACGGACCACGATTCCGGGCTCTTGCGGATCACCTCCGCCAGATCACGCGCGCTTTTGATCGGCGAATCCGCGCGCACCGTGAACACCGCGTACTCGTTCAGCAGCAGCGCCACCGGGGTGAAATCCGTGTAGTGCTGCGTCGAAACGCCCATCACATGGTTCACGATCAGGGTCGGGTTGCCAAGATCGAAGTAGTGCGCGTCGCCGGCGTGCTGGTTGAGATACGTTCGCACCAATGTTTGATTGCCGCCCACCTTGTTCAGCACGTTGATCGGCACCGGCAGGAGTTTTTGCTCCTGAATAATGCGTTGCAGGTGGCGCCCCATGGTGTCGGCACTGCCACCGGCGCCGGAACCCACCAGCAGTTCCACCGCTTTATCCGGCTTCCACGTTTGCGCTTGCACCATCGTTGCGAACGGCGCAATCAGCGAAGCAACCACCATCGCCATCGCGCCTTGCCGCCACCATCGATTCAGCGTTGTCATCGCAGCGCCCTCACAAAAAATACTTTAAAAAAACAAGTGCTTACTATAAATCCTCCGTCATGCGTCGGCACGGGGAATCACCGGCAACAACAGATACGAATGCTTGTCGCCGCCGGCATGAACGGAGTTGCGCGCGCCGGTATTGTAGTCGGCATGGTAATGGCGATAGACCGAGGAACCGACGCCATCACGCGGCTGCACATCGAGGCGCATGCGGTAACTTTTTTTGAACACCATGCAGGTCGGCCAGATTTCAACATGGCATTCGACCGGCACGCCGGGTTCGAGCCACTGCCGTTCGTTGTGCGCATGATAGGGCCGGTACGGCAGTGATTTTTCAGCATCCAGTTTGCGGTGCGCCGCGCGCAGCCAGCCTTTCGCCACTGGCACATAGTCCTGCCCGCCCTGTTGACCCTCTTCCCAAACGTCTTTGCCATCGGGACCGATATTGCGCAGCGTGGCAAAAATATCCGCGTCTTCCGAGGTGCTCGACACCCACACCACCAACACAATCGGGCCGGTGATTTCGGTGTCTTCAGTGAAAGGCGCGGTGAGAAACGAAATGCCGGTGCGATCCACGCTGCCCGCGGCGTTTGACGGCGCGGACGAACTCACGCCCGCGTGCGACGGCGGGCTGGCGGCGTAATCGCACTGCGCGGATGTTTTCGGCGGTGCATCGATGATCTCGCCCTCGCACTCGCCCGTTTTGGTTTGCGTCGTCGCGTTCACCTTGAGATATTTTTTGGTCCACCGCGTGCGCGCCAGCGGCCATTCATGCTCAAAACGAAACTGATAACTGCTGGCGTTGCCGCCGCCCGTACGAACCATCAGTTTCACCGGCGGTTCGTCCATGATGCCGGTGTCGCGCCCCTTCAGCCAGTGGTCGAAAAAGCGCAACTGATCGAGCCGCCCTTCCTCGGAATGAAACGGATGAAAATGCGAGCCGCTGTGAACGCGCAGCTTCTTGTGTTTGGAGGCGGCGTTAACGAAAGCTTCGACGTTGCCGCGCAGATGCAAGCCCATGCCCGTCCAGTTGCCGACGCTGTAGAACGGCACCGTGGTCTTCGACCAGTCGGCGCTGCGCGCGCGCCAGAATTCCGAGTCGAGATTATTGGTCGCCCAGTTCCACAGCATGTTGTTGTTAAATGCGCCGGGGTTGTAACTGCGCGGCTTGCCCATGACCTGATGCGCCATGTTGGTGGCGATCCAGTTGGCCAGAAAGCCCATCGCGAACACGCCGCCGTGAAACGTCTGGTCGCGGTACAGATCGGCGCGCCCCTCCCACGGAATCATCGCCTTTAACGACGGCGGTTGCAGCTTGGCGACACGCCACTGGCAATTCGCGTGATACGATACACCCAGCGTGCCGATGCTGCCGGAACACCACGGCAGCTTCGCCGTCCATTCAATCGCATCATAAAAATCCACCGCCTCCGCATAAGAACTCGGATCGGACTGTCCCGGCGACTTACCCGAGCCGCGTGAATCCACGCGCACCAAGGCGTAGCCGCGCGGACACCAGTACAACGGGTTGCCGGTTTCCCACGCCAGATAGGGATTCGCTTCCTCCTCCAGATCATGCGGCGGTATCCACACCTTGTCTTTCTGGTACGGCCCGATGTTCATGATCGCCGGCACGCGCTCGCCGCCGGTGTCGGGCCGCAGCACGTCGGCGTAGAGAATCGCGCCGTCGCGCATGGGTATCTTCACGTCTTTTTCGACGATCAGTTTTCAGTCTTTCGGTTGCGACAGGTTTTCCAGTTTGTCAGTCATATTTCGCTTTTGCGGTGAATTCCAACAACTCGGCTCACTCAACTTTCAGCGCGCCGGATTTAATCAACGCACGCATCTGCTCCGCCTGGCCTTTGACAAAACGGTCGAAATGTTCCGCCGTGCCGCCCTCGATATCCAGACCCAACTGGTCAAAGCGCTGCTTTACATCCGGCGATTGCAGCACGCGGTTCACTTCGCGGTTCAGCTTCTCGATGATGGCGCGCGGCGCTTTGCCTGTCGTCACCAACCCCATCCACAACAGATTGTCCGCGCCGGTAATGCCCTGCTCCGCGAACGTCGGCACATTCGGGATGACCGCCTGGCGCCTCGGCCCCGCGACACCCAGCACCTTCACGCGCCCTGACCGGATAAACGGCTCCGCCGATGCCACAGTGGTAAAAAGCCCGTCGATCTGCCCGCCGACGGCATCGGTCAACGCAGGCGCCGAGCCTTTATACGGCACATGCGTGATATTCACCCCCGTCACGGCCTTCAGCGTCTCCAGCGCGGCGTGCGGATTGCTGCTAACGCCCGACGAGCCCCACGTCACTTTGCCGGGATGCGCTTTCGCGTGCGCGATGAGTTCCTTCATATCAACGGGAGCAAACTTCGGATTCGCAACGGCAATCACCGGCGCGGAGCCGATGTAGATCACCGGCGCGAAGTCGGTGAAGGTATACAAGGGCTTGGCCTTCAACAGAATATTGTTAATGCTCGGACCGGGGTTGGTCACCATCAAGGTATAACCATCAGGCGTCGCGCGCGCCACCGCTTCCGCGCCGACGCCGCCCGCCGCGCCGGGACGATTATCCGTGATGAATTGCTGCCCCCATGCCTCGGTGAGCTTCGCGCCTAACAGCCGCCCCACGATATCGGTTGACGCGCCCGCCGAAAACGGCACCACCAGCCGCACCGGTTTGTTGGGATAGTTGACCGCAGCAGGCTGCGCCCACGCCTGCCGTGATGCGGCACATGACATTACGAGCAAACATAAGCAGGTGGCGGGTTTCACGGCACCAGCTTCACTCCGGTCTGCCGGATCACCGTGGCCCATTTGGCGCGCTCGGTTTGTATCATCGCGGCGTATTCCTCGGGCTTGTTGACGACGAAGTAACCCGCGCTGACGTTTACCAGACGTTCCGTCGACTCCGTGCTTTTCAGCGCGTGCGCCGCGCGCACGCAGCCTTCGCGCACCGCGTCTTCGCCGGTGTAGACACCTTTCACGCCGGGATGCGCCATCGCCTTGGCGGTGTTGACCGAAACGATTTGCGCGCGCGCGTGATCCGATCGCACAAACGAGCCATACCGTTGCCCCGGCGCGTTCCAGTCTGCGCCATGGGCGCCGCTGCCGGTGACGAGGCGATGGCCTTCCACGCGGTTTCCGTCGTGGTGGTGGGGATCGCGAGATGCGTGGGAGTCCATGTTGAATTTGTTCGTGGAAACAGATTGGATCGCATTGGAATACTGGTAGATGGATGTTAAACCGGGTGGACGATGGTTACCAGCATGCCGAGTCTCAGTTATCGCGATGGGCCGTGCGGTGAAGTCCGATCCGCCGCCCGGCGCAGTATGCGCCACGAGTTCCAGGGGCGTGAGACCGTAAGCCCTGCTCCCGTCTCGAACCAGCATTATCACCAATGACAACCAGACAAAAGTGGTGAAACGGGGTGAGCGATGCTTTATTCGTGAGTCACTATCGATGTATTTTATCGCTTGACGAATGAATTTCACTACCTCTATTCTTCGGATTCTCCCACCCGCGCAAGGTAGATACCATGGCCACCGCCACCGACCGTTACGGCAATCCCGTTGACCCCATCGTGCGCTATGCGCGAGGCAGTATCCTCAAAAGCACCGACGAGGAAGTCACGCGCATGCTGCGCGCGCGCAAGCTCGCGGGCGACCGTGTGCGCACCAAGGGCAAGGATAGCGTCTACGATTTATCCGGCATGAATCGCGGCTGCGGACTCACTGCCGATGAAGTCGGCGATCTTACCAGCCACGTGCCGTTCTTCGACCGCTTCGAGGGAAAGACCGAGCCGTTCGCGTTAAAACACATGGCCGCCGACCCGGCCAAACACGCCGCGTTGATTCTAAACCGCGTGTCGGCGGCAAACTTTATCGCGCTCACGACCGTGCTCAAGGCGGGCGACCGCGTGTTCTGCTTGGCACCGCTGGGCGGCATCACGCATCCGTCGGCGGTGCGGCCGATGTCGATGGCGGGCGCGAATTTCACCGAGTATTTTTCGTTCGCCGATCTGGAGCGCGCATGGAACACCGAGGGGGCACCGCGTTTGTTGCTGATCACGCCGATCACCGCGTCGAAAAAACATCTGGATTACGCCGAGTTCCAGCGCGCGCTGGCGCTGCCGCGCGCGCCGCACACGCTGGTGTTCGTCGACGATGCGCACATGGCGTCTCGCATCGGCTTTTTCGAAGAACCGCCGACCTTCGCGGTGGGCGATATCGATTTCGCCGTGTGTTCCGCCGACAAACACGTGGCAGGGCCTCGTGCCGGCGTATTTGTCGGACGCAAGGATTTGATCACCGCCATCGGTTCGCGCGCCTATGAACTGGGACTCGAAGCGCAGGCCGGGCAATACGTCGGCGTGGCCAATGCCCTGCGCGACTTTGATCCGAAGGTGATCAAGCAAGCTGGCGAGCTGGCCAAACAAGTCGTCGGTGTGCTGCAATCGCAGTATGGTGAAAAGCGCGCGTATCTTGGCGGCCCCGGCGTGTCGATCTCCGGCGACGACGTGCTAGACATTGCACGCGAACACAGCGGCAAGTCCGGCAAGCCCGCGCTGGTCGCGGTTGAAGCCGCCGGGATTGTCGCGATGGAAATGCTCGAACAGGACGGCGTGCTCACCATCGGCGCGGTGTCGATGCCTGGCAGTTCGCCTGCGGTGCGCCTGATGATGTACCCGGACGGCGGCAAGCTCGGCGTCGAGCGCATCGCGGCGTCGCTGGAAAATGGCATTACGCGGCTGGCTAAAGTCATGGATGATCCGGATGCAGCACGCGCTCAGTTACTGGGGGAATAGCGCCATGTCCGCGCGTCTGCTGTGCGCGTTGATGTTTGCGACGGTCGCGCCCTGCGTTCAAGCGCAAGCGTGGCCGGCAAAACCATTGCGTTTGATCGTGCCGTTTCCGGCGGGCGGCGGTTCCGATATCGTCGGGCGCATCCTCGCGCAGCGCTTGACCGAACAGCTGAAGCAGCAGGTGGTGGTGGACAACCGCGCGGGCGCGGGCGGTTCGATCGGCACCGAGGCTGCGGTCAAGGCCGCGCCCGATGGCTATACCTTGGTACTCGCATCCACTTCTGAAATCGCTGTGAACCCCGCGCTGTATTCCAGGTTGGGCTACGACACGGTACGCGATCTCGCGCCCATTGCGTTGGTGGCCGCCACGCCCATCGTGGCGGTGGTGCATGCGGCGCTGCCGGTGAAAACCGTGCGCGACCTGGCGGCGCTGGCGCGTGCCAAACCCGGTGAAATCAATCTGGCTTCCGCAGGCAACGGCACCTTCACGCATCTCGCGGGCGAATTGTTCCGTTCGATGATGGGTATCAAGTGGACGCATGTGCCGTACAAAGGCGCGCCGCCCGCGTTGACCGATCTCGCGAGCGGCCAAGTGCAGGTGATGTTCTCCACGCTGCCGGCGGCGATGGGGCTGATTACCGCGCAACGCCTGAGACCGATTGCGATCTCGGCGCCGGCACGCGTTGCCTCGTTGCCCCATGTACCCACCGCAAAGGAATCCGGCGCGCCCGAGTACGAGGTCGAATACTGGTACGGTGCGTTCACGGCGGCGGCGGTGCCCAAGGAAATCATCGCGCAACTGTCAAACGAAATCGCAAACGCGCTGCGCTCGTCCGACGTTATAACCAATCTGGGCAAGCAAGGCGCCGCGCCCGGCGCCCTCACGCAACCGCGCTTTGCAGAGTTGGTGCGCAACGAAACCATCAAGTGGGGCAAGGTCGTAGCGAGCGCCGGCGTCAAGATCGACTGAGCACGGACGGAATATGTTTTCGCTATCGCAAAAACAACATAAATATTTGTTTATATTGAATTTTTAATCCTCGGCGCTCGATCGGGATTTACGGCGTTTTTTCTGCTACCCTTGCCGCCTTTCTCAAAATTTATAGCGAGGCCATCATGGCATTACATCCTTCCGAAGAACGCGGCGCCGAAGCCAAAATGGACGCGGACAACCTCTACCGCGAAGAAATCATCACCGACCGCAAGGTCGGCACGCTGCGCATGATGACGCCGATCAAGGATGACGGCACGCCGGACGCCTCGCGCCCCGCCCTCTACATCGGCGAAGCGCAGATCATGACGCAGGCCGGCCCGCTGCCGATCAACTTCGAAATCGAAGGCAAGAACCTCGCCGAAGTGGTGGCCAATTTTGGCGACGCGGCCAAAGAAGGCGTGGAGCGCACCGTGCGCGAGTTGCAGGAACTGCGCCGCCAGCAGCAATCGTCCATCGTGGTGCCCGGAGCGGGCGGCATGGGTGGGATGGGCGGTATGGGCGGCGGCGGGAAGTTGCAGTTGCCGTAGCTTTTTTAAGTATGAAGGATGAAGGCGGAAAGATGAAAAAACGCCTCCCTCGGAGTAATGCAATGACCTCTGCTCTTCTTCGGGCTGGTTTGATCGCCTTGGGTTTGTCTGTCTCTCAGGCCGTGCTGGCGCAAAAAGCAGCGCCCGATTATCCGAACAAGCCGATTCGTTTTGTGGTGCCGTTTGTCGCGGGCGGGCCGATGGATGTCATCGGGCGTCTGGTGGGCCAGAAGCTGCTCGCGACGTGGGGGCAAAACGTCATCATCGACAATCGCGCGGGCGCGGGCGGCATTATCGGCACCGAGGTCGTGGCCAAGGCGCCGCCCGATGGCTACACCATTTTGCATACCTCCAGCGCGCACGCGCTGCTGCCGGGGTTCAACAAACTGCCCTACGATCCGGTGCGCGATTTCGCCGCCGTCACCACCGCGACGCGCACCGTGGGTTACGTGCTGGCCGTGCATCCGTCGATCCCGGTCAACACCATGGGCGAACTGATCGCGCTGGCGAAAAAAAATCCATCACGGCTGAATTACGGCAACTCGGGTTTCGGCGGCGTGCTGCACGTGGGCATGGAAATGTTTAATGCGACGACCAGCATCAAAATGACCACGGTGCAATACAAAGGCATCGGCCAACTGGTCACCGATCTCGCGGGTGGGCACATTGATCTCGCGTTTCTCACGTCGTCCAACGCCGTCAGCCTGGCGAAGTCCGGCAAAATCCGCTCGCTCGCGATCAGCGGCGCAAAACGCTGGAAGCAATTGCCCGATGTGCCGACCGTGATTGAGGCGGGCGTCAAGGATTTTGAATACTACGCATGGTTCGGCTTCTGGTATCCGGCGAACACACCCGTCGAATACATCAACAAGTTTCACGGCGAACTCGCGAAAGCCGTCGCCGCGCCCGACGTGATGGCGCGCTTTGACGAGCTCGGTTTCGACCCGCACATCCTCTCGCCCGCCGAGTTTGCCAGGCTGGTGCAGACCGACATCGACAAAACCAAAAAACTGGCGGCGCGGTTGGGCGTGACGCCGCAGTGATCCGGCTCGCGCCGCGCGCATGAGAATTGGCGTTGATCTGGGCGGCACCAAAACCGAAATCGCCGCATTCGATGAATCGGGCGCGCAGGTGCTGCGCCGTCGTGAACCCACGCCGTCCGGCGATTACGCGGCAACCCTCGCGTTAATCGCAAAACTCATCGGCGACGCTGAACGAACTCTGAAAACCACCGCCACCATCGGCATCGGCACGCCGGGCGCGTTGTCGCCGTCCACCGGGCTGATGCGTAACTCCAACTCCACTTGCCTGAATCAACAGCCCTTCAAAATCGACGTGCAAAACAAGCTGGGGCGCGAAGTGCGGCTCGCCAACGACGCCAACTGCTTTGCGTTGTCGGAATCCGTTGATGGCGCGGCGGCGGGCGCGGCTTCGGTATTCGGCGTCATTCTCGGCACCGGCGTGGGCGGCGGCATTGTGATTCACCGGCGTGTCGTTGACGGCCCCAATGCCATCACAGGTGAATGGGGCCACAACCCGTTGCCGTGGCCGGAGGACGATGAGCGTCCCGGCGCACCGTGTTACTGCGGCCAGCACGGCTGCATCGAAACGTTTCTGTCGGGGCTGGGGCTGGCGCGCGATTATGAGCAACACGCGGGGGTTGCAAAAAGCGCCGAAGAAATCGCGGCATGCAGTGCGAACGACACGCACGCCGCGCAGGCGCTCGCACGCTACGAAAACCGCCTCGCCCGCGCGCTGGCCTCGATCATCAACGTGCTGGACCCCGAAGTGATTGTGCTGGGCGGCGGCCTGTCCAACGTGCAGCGGCTGTATAAAAACATTCCCGCGCTGTGGGGCAAATGGGTATTCTCCGACACCGTTCGCACGCGCCTCGTGCGCAACCAACATGGCGACTCCAGCGGCGTGCGCGGCGCGGCGCGGCTGTGGGATTAAAACCCGATCATGGATACCGAAAAAAAACCTATTGCAAACAAAGAATTACGATGCGGCATCGTGCCGGTTCGTTTTGCCTGGGGCGACTGGCAATTGTTGCTGCTGCGCAGCGGCAGCCTCTGGGATTTTCCCGCCGGTGTCGCCAGCATTCATGAAGACCTGCTGGAGGCCGCGAAGCGCGAAACCCTCGCCGCCACGGCGCTCACCGATCTGGAGTTTGCCTTCGGCGAAGACGGCAAAGAGACCGTACCCTACGCGGGCAACAAGGTGGATCGCTACTACGTCGCCGAAACCCGCACCGAAAAAATCGATCTGCCCGTCTCGACGAAAACCGGCAGACCCGTGCGTGATGAGTGGCGCTGGGTCACCTGCGATGAAGCCGAAGAATTTTTGCCACCGCGTCTCACGCACGTGCTGGAGTGGGTGCGGCAGCGGATCAACGAGTGAAGCCATCCGCGCAATGAACGGTAGCGCCCGGGTTTCGGGGTGAAGGCGCGAGAAAGAAAGCATACTCATTTGCGCAGGGCTGGGTTACGCATCCCCCTTAGAGCCGCCGAGCAGCGCAGTGGAAACAGCAGGGGTCGGCGAGGACTGTTTGAGTCCTCGCGGGGGTATCGCGAGGGCGAGTTCCGCAGCCGCCAGTTTTCACGAGCAGCGCAGGGCAGCCCGAAGGGCCGGCGAACCGGGTCCGCCTACTTTTGGTTACTTTTCTTGGCGGAGGAAGAAAAGTGACCAGCCGCCGGGCTACCCCCGCGAATTTGGGGTTGACTTTCAATACCACACGGCGCAATGAACAACAGTACCGCGCGGGATCACTCCGCCTTCACCCCCGACGCCTTGATCACCCGCGCCCAGCGTTCGTAGTCCTTTTTCAAGAATTTCACATACTCGCCGGGCGTGTCGCCGACCGTGTTCGCGCCCAGCGCCTTAAGGCGCGTAATCGTATCGGGCCTGGCCAGCGACTTGCGCATCTCTTCGGAAAGCCGATTCACGATGGCCGGCGGCGTACCTGCCGGCGCCAGCAAGCCTACCCACGGTGCGGTTTCTTCAAAGCCCGGAAAGCCCGCTTCACCCATGGTCGGTGTGTCCGGAAAATCGGCATGGCGTTTCGCCGTGCCGACCGCCAGCACGCGCAGCCGTTTGCTGGCCACTTGATCGGCAATGCCGATGATTGGATAAAACATGAACGTCACCTGTCCCGCCATCACGTCCGTCAGCGCGGGGCCATTGCCGCGAAACGGGATGGTGGTCATTTTTGTGCCGCTCAGATTCTCGAGCAGCGCGCCAGCCAGATGCCCGGAGCCACCATGCCCCGGCGCGCCGTACGTCACCGCGCCGGGCTTGGCCTTGGCGGCGGCCAGCAACTCCGGCAGCGTATTGATTTTGGTCGCGGGGCTAGTCACCACCACCATTGGCAGCGTCGCCGCGAGGCTGATCGGCACGAAATCCTTGAACGGATCGTAGCGCGCCTTTTCTTGCAGCAATATCGAATTCACCAATAGTGACAGCGACGAAAACAGCAGCGTGTGCCCGTCGGGCGTGGCGCGTGCCACCAGTTCGGTGGCGATCTGCGCGTTGGCGCCGGCGCGGTTTTCGACCACCACGGTTTGGCCCAACGCCGCGCCCATGTCCTGCCCGGTGATGCGCGCGATGACGTCCGTCGGACCGCCGGCGGCAAAGCCGACGACGAAGCGTATGGGGCGAGTGGGATAAGTCTGCGCTTGCGACTCGGCCACCGCCGCAACCAGCGGTATCATGGCGAGCGCTATGTATAAGTATTTGTTTTTAAACATTATTTTTTAATTCCAGATGAAAAGATCAGGGTTGCGCAAAATCGTCGCCGAATTCCGACGCCATCACTTGGCAGCGTTTAATCAGCCGGTGTTCATCGGCGCGGTAATCAGCCACCGCGTTGTGGATGGTGCCGATGTCCTCCCACAACATCAGGTCGCCTTCTTCCCACGTATGCGCGTAACGGTAGGCGGGCTGGGTCTGATGCGTGAACAAAAACGCGAGGATGTCGTCACTTTCTTTTCCCGGCAATTCGTTGATACGCATCGCGTAGCCGGGGTTGGCGTAAAGCACTTTGCGGCCGGTGAGCGGGTGCGTCAAAAATATCGGATGCGACACCGGCGGCTTGGCGCGGCGTTGCGCATCTGTGAGCGGCGGGCGCGTGCTGCCCTTTTCGCGCCGCATCATCTCCCAGAATTTATTAAAGTCATGCAACACGGTTTTGCCTTCAAGCTTGTGCTTCAGTTCGTCCGGCAAACCATCGTAGGCGGCGTGCATGTTGCAGAACTCGGTGTTGCCCAGCGTCTTGCCGTCTCGCCGCGGAATTTTGATGCCGTAAAGCACATTGGCGAAGGCGATGGTCTTGCTGTACGACATGTCCGTGTGCCAGCTTTGCCCGGCGTCGGACAAGCCGATGGGTTTGCCGTTTTCCACCATGTTCGACAAAATCATGATCTGCGGCAGTCCCGGCTCCTGATAACTGTTGGCGACGTTGATTTCCAGCTTGCCGAAACGCGCGCTGAAATCCACCAACTGTTGCGCGGTGAGCTGCTGTTTCGGAAAGCGCAGCACGCCGTAATCACCCAACGCGCCGCGCACCGTGTTGAAATCCGCCTCTCTTAACGACCGCGCAAGATCAAGGCCCGCTATCGTCGCGCCGAGAATTTTGCCGCTGGGTATGATTTCCGCCATGTCGGGCATCACTCCGGCTTGATGCCGGCGGCCTGTATGATCTTGCCCAGTCGCTCCACATCATTGATGAACACGCGGCGAAACTCCTCTGGCGTGTTGGCGATCACCAAACCGCCCTGCGTGACAAAGGTTTTTGTGACCTCCGGCTGTTTGAGAATGCCGGTGATCTCGCGATGCAGTTTGTCGACGATCGGCTTGGGGGTTTTCGCCGGCAGCAAAAAACCGTACCAGATGCTGGCTTCGTAGCCGGGCACGCCGGATTCGGACACCGTGGGCCAATCCGGCGCCGCCGGCAGGCGCTGGGCGCTGGTCACCGCCAGCACGCGCAGGCGTCCGCCCTTGATGTGCGGCTCGCCGGAAAACAGATTGGTAAAACTCATCTGTACTTCATTGCCGATTAACGCGGTCAACGCGGGCGCAACACCCTTGTAAACGATATGCGCGATATCGATTTTCGCCATCGATTTCAACATTTCGCCGGCAATATGCGGCGGGCCGCCGGGGCCGGACGAGCCGTAATTCATTTTGCCGGGATTAGCGCGCGCGTGGCTGATGAATTCCTGCATCGATTTTGCCGGCACCGACGGATGCACCACCACTACCAGCGGCGACAGGGTCGCTTGCGTAACAAATTCAAAATCCTTGCGGATATCAAACGGCAGGCTCTTGTACATCCACGGATAACCCGCGTGGTTGCTGGTGCACACCA